>RFST01000057.1 GCA_009923855.1 Actinomycetota bacterium | reverse complement strand
GCACCGCATCGACCATCGGGTTCCGCGTGAACGGCACGCCGGTCACCGTGCGTGGCACCCACGAGCACTTGTTGAGTGCATTGCGTGACGAGTTGGACATCACGTCGCCCAAAGACGGTTGCTCGCCATCGGGTCAATGCGGGTGTTGCACGGTGCTCATCGATGGCAAGGCACGCGTTGCCTGCCAGACCCCGCTGGAGCGGGTGGTCGATTCCGACATCACCACCCTGGAAGGGCTCGATGACGATCGCCGGGACCAGATCGCCGATGCGTTCGCTGCACATGGGGCGTTGCAGTGTGGGTTCTGCACGCCAGGCATTGTGATGCGCACGGTCGCGATGCTCGACAAGGCCGCCGACGGTGACCTCACCCGTGATCGGGCCGCGCGCCTCCTCGGTGCACACCTGTGCCGCTGTACGGGCTATGTGAAAATTCTGGATGCGATCGAGTCACTTGCCTCGGGTGATGTGCCCGTTGCGGTGCGCCCCGGTGGCGTCGGCACTGCCGGAGTGAAATACGAGGCACGGGATCTCACATTGGGTGAGCGTGACTTCATCGATGACATGCGCGTCGATGGTCTGTTGCACGGTGCGGTGCACCTAGCCGAGCATGCGCGCGCCGACATCATCTCCATCGACACATCTGCAGCAGAGGCAGTGGATGGCGTGGTGCGGGTGCTCACGGCCGCCGATGTGCCGGGCGAGTTGCGCTCTGGGCTCATCCACAAGGACTGGCCAGTGTTCATCCCTGTTGGTGGGCGAACCAGCTACCTCGGCGATGTTCTTGCTCTGGTGGTGGCCGTCGATCGCGCTACCGCGCGTCGGGCGGCGCAACTCATCGAGGTGAACTACGCACTATTGACACCAATTACCGACCCGGTACGTGCGCTCGATGCCGATGATGCCGTATGGGGGTTGGAGGGGAATCGGCTGTCTACCAGCGCCTACACGCGTGGTGATGTCGGCGCGGGCTTGGCCGCGGCGGCCCATGTGGTGAGCGAACGCTTCCAGACGCAGCGCATCGACCATGCCTTCGTCGAACCCGAGTCGACACTGGCGGTGCCGGTGCCCGCCGGGCAACCGCTGCCCCTCACCGGATCGGTGACCGGTGGCGACCCGAGCGATCAGCGCCGCCTCATGGTGTACTCGGGCGGTCAAGGCATCTGGGATGACCGCAACGACATTGCGCGCATGCTGGATATTGATCCGTCGCTCGTCATCACCGAACTGGTGAGCAATGGGGGAGCGTTCGGCGGCAAAGAAGACATGTCGAATCAGGGCCAGACGGCGCTCGCCGCGTGGCTGCTCGATCGACCGGTGCGCACCACGTTCAGCCGTGAAGAATCGCTGCTGGTGCATACGAAACGCCATCCGATCCAGATGGAGTACACCGCTGGATGTGACACCGACGGTCGCTTGACAGCATTGAAGGTGCGCATGCTGGGCGACTCGGGCCCGTATGCGTCGGTAGGGATGAAGGTGCTCGAACGCGCGGCCGGTCATGCATCCGGGCCGTATGTGGTGCCGGCCATCGACGTCGAGGCGATTGCGGTGCGCACCAACAACCCGGTGTGCGGGGCGTTCCGAGGTTTTGGTGCGAATCAGGCGCAGTTCGCCATGGAAGGGGTGATGGACCGCTTGGCGGCCATGGTGGGCATCTCGGGTTGGGAGATGCGCTCGCGCAACGTTGTCGAACCCGGTGTGGTGTGGGGCCCTGGCCAGATCATGGATGGTGGCAGTGCGGGCGCGCGTGCCTGCCTTGACGCAGTGCGTCTGGCCTACGACGAGGCGCGTGCCGCGGGGCATGCGGTTGGTGTCGGTCTTGGGTTGAAGAACTCCGGTCTGGGGAATGGTTTCAAGGAGATCGCGCGGGCGGTGGTGCATCTGCGCGACGACGGGATCCTCGAGGTACGTCACTGCTGGACCGAGATGGGCCAGGGGGTGCACACCGTCGCCGCTCAGGTGGCGGTCAGCGAACTCGGTGTGGACCCGGAGCAGGTGCGGGTCATCGTCGATTCCACGCGCGAACTCGGCGCCGGGCAGACCACCGGCAGTCGCGGCACGCTGATGGGAGCGGGAGCGGTGGCTGACGCCTGTCGACAGGCGCGGGCCGACGGGCTTCGAGTCGGGGTCGACTACCACGGCGAGTACCGGGTCGATTGGACCAACTCGCTCAGTGAAGGAGTGGAGAACCCGGTGATTCACTCCACATTCGGGTACGCCGCGCAATTAGTGGTGATGGACCGCGAGAGCGGTGACATTGTGAAGGTGGTGGCCGCGCACGATGTCGGACGCGCCGTGAACCCACTGCTCTGTGAAGGGCAGATCGAAGGGTCGGTACACATGGGCCTTGGCTATGCCCTGAGCGAGGGGTTCCCCGTCGATGCCGATGGTCGACCGCTGAATGACACGCTGCGCGCACTCGACATCATCCGACCGAAAGACATGCCACCGGTCGAGGTGATCTTGGTGGAGTCGCCTCAACCCGATGCTCCCTATGGCATCAAGGGCGTCGGCGAGATCGGTCTTGTGCCGACCTCGGGCGCGGTCGCCGCGGCGATGCACGACCGCGATGGCGACTGGCGCTGTGAGTTGCCGCTGGTGAACACCGCGAATCGCGAACGTTCCACCGCGTGGAACTGAGGCGCCTGCTGCGACACCGGTAGCGTGCCGTCCACGACCAAGGAGGCCACAATGTCCGACGTCCAGTACCTCATTGATGATGCCGCGCGGCAGTTGTTGTTCACCGAGGCACGCACGGCGAACACCTTCACGTCTGAACCGGTGAGCGACGAACAGATCGCTGCGGTGTATGACCTGGTGCGGTTTGGGCCGACCACCATGAACACTCAGCCGTTGCGCATCGTGTTGGCCCGCAGCGACGATGCGCGTGCCCGGGTGCTCGGTCATCTGCTCCCCGGCAACAAGGCAAAAGCAGAATCGGCGCCGTTGGTGGCTGTGTGCGCCGTTGACCTCAACTTTCATGATCACCTCGTCGACACGTTTCCGCACTTTGCCGGAGCGCGTGACGTGTTCGCCGACGATGCGTTTCGCGACCGCACCGCGCGCCATCAAGGCTGGTTGCAGTGCGGGTATCTGATCGTGGGCTTGCGATCGATCGGGCTGGCATCGGGCCCGATGCTCGGCTACGACGCCGAGGGCCTCGATGCCGACCTTTTTGCCGGGACCAGCCTGCGGTCGCTGATGGTGATGACCATCGGCCGTCCCGGGCCTGATGCGTGGCAAGAACGCCTGCCACGTCTGGCCTACGACGAGGTGGTCCGCACCATCTAGGCGTTACGCGAGAGCGATCGGAGGGATGCGGTAGCCGCCGAGCAGGTTTTCGAGGCGCGCGGCCATCGCCAGACATGTGCGATCGCCGAGATACTGGCCGACGATCTGAATACCGACGGGCAGGCCATCTGGAGTCCACCCGGCGGGCACCACGGTGGCGGGCAGGTAGACGTAGCCGAACTGGGTGGTCCACGCGATGAGGTCGGCATAGGCGCGATCGCCCATCGATGTGGGCAGGGTGCGGGTGTAGAGGTTGCCCTGTGTCTGATGCTCAAACGCTGCGGTGAAGGCCACCGGAGCAAGAAGAATGTCGTAGCGCGTGAAGAAGTCCGCCCACGAGCGACGCCGAGCTGTGCGCTCCTCGGCCAGCAGCAACCAGTCGCGGTGACGCATCGTGGTCGCTCCGGCCCGCATCGCCAGCATCTCGTCGCCGTCGTCGATACGAGCGAGCAGCCCGGCGAATTCTTCGTCGGTGCGCCCCGGCGACACGGCTGCTGACACCAGCGGCATCCCGATGCGGTAGACGTCGGCGAAATCGTGTGCTGGTCGCGCCGCGCGATCCACGACGCAGCCGTCAGCCTCGAGGGCTGCGACAGCAGCATCGATGACGGCGGCAACCTCGGGTGTAATGGGGCATGCGGGGTCGTCCAGCCATGCACCCACCCGAGCCTGTTCGGCCGGCACCGCCGCGGGCAGCGTGAGTTGCCAGGCAGGGGAGAGGTCATGCGAGGGCCCAGTGAGGACATCGAGCAGCAGTGACACATCGGCGACGGTGCGGCCCATCGGGCCAACCACATTCACATCGGCATTAGCAGCACCCCAACTGAGATGGTCGACGTACCCGTCTTGTGCGACGATGCCAAATGACGGCTTGTGCCCGCAGACACCACTGAAATGAGCGGGAAGTCGAATGGAGCCGCCGATGTCGGTACCGATCTCAACCGAGGTCATTCCCGTCGCCAGTGCGGCGGCCGCCCCGCCAGACGACCCGCCAGGTCCACGAGTGAGATCCCACGGGTTGTTCGTCGTGCCGAAGATGTCGTTGGACGCCTGGATATCACCGGACCATCGCGGAAGGTTCGATTTGCCGTACACCACGGCGTCGGCGCGGCGCACAGCGGACACGGTGGCCGCGTCGGCGGTGGGCACCTGGTCGGCGAGTTCGATGGCGCCCCCAGTGGTGCGCAGTCCCTCGGTGGCGAGTGCATCTTTGATGCTCATCGGCAGACCGGCGAGCGGGCCGACCGGTTCACCGGCGGCTCGGCGGTTGTCGATGTCACGGGCGGCGACTCGAGCGGCATCGATATCGACCGACACCACGGCGTTGATCGAGTCGTGTAGCCGGTTGCGTACATCGACGTGCTCGTCGAGCAGTTCGACTGCCGAGATCTCTCGACGGTTGAGCGCATCCAACTGGTCAACCGCGGGCCTCAAGGTCAGCGGTGTGTGCGGGGCCATCACCTGATCGTAGAGATGACGGCGATGGCCCCGCAGAGCCGGAGAATCAGTCGGTGGGCTGAGGAACGATCCGTAAATACGGCTTCGGCGCGACCCATCCGTTCGGGAACAGTTCCGCTGCCTCATCGTCGCTGAGACCGGCGCCAATGATCACGTCGTTGCCGGGCGACCAGTTGGCCGGTGTGGCGACCTTGTGACGTGCTGTGAGTTGCAGCGAGTCGATCACGCGAAGGATTTCGTCGAAGTTCCGTCCGGTCGATGCCGGATAGGTGAGGGTGAGCTTCACCGTCTTGTCCGGTGCTATCACGAACACTGATCGAACGGTCAGCGTGTCGTTCGCGTTCGGGTGAATCATGTCGTAGAGGTCCGCGACGCGGCGTTCAGGATCACCGATCATCGGGAAGTTCACCGGCGTGCCCTGAGTTTCAGCGATGTCGGCCTCCCAGGTTTCGTGACTGTCCACGGGGTCGACAGACAGGCCAATGACCTTTACTCCGCGCCGGTCAAACTCGGCCTTGATGCGGGCCACCTCGCCGAGTTCGGTGGTGCAGACGGGGGTGAAGTCTTTCGGGTGGCTGAAGAGCACACCCCATGAGTCACCAAGCCACTCATGGAACGAGATCTCGCCGTGGGTGGTGGGCGCAGTAAAATCGGGGGCGGTGTCGCCAAGTCGGATACTCATGATGTGACCTCCTCGAGGGTGCCGTTGGCGACGTTGTAGACGAAGCCACGGATGTTGTCGGTGTGGGGCAAGAAGGGGCTGGCGGTCAGGCGTGCGATGGACTGACGGACGTCCTCGGTGGCATCGGGGAAGGCCTCGAACGCAAAGTGTGGGCGGATGCCCACATCAGCGGTGATCTGTGCCTTCACTTCATCGTCAGTGAAAGTGACCATGCCGCAATCTGTGTGGTGGAGCAGGACGATTTCTCGGGTTCCGAGCAGGCGTTGGCTGATGACCAATGAGCGGATGGCATCGTCGGTGACGACACCCCCCGCATTGCGAATGACATGGGCGTCACCGTTCGCCAGTCCAAGGATGGCCGCAGGATCGAGTCGGGCGTCCATGCAGGCAAGGATCGCAACTCCTCGAGAGGGCGGGGCGGTGAGCGCCCCATCGTTGAAATTCGCCGCATAGGTCGCGTTCGCTGCGACGAGTTCATCAGTTGTGCTCATGAGAACCTTTCTTTGTGAGGGGTGGCGGGAACGCCGTATCTAAATATGACAATAAAGGTCGGGTTTGTCAAGTTTTGCGAATCAAGTTTGGTGGGATGATGGCACCTACGCTCGCGTCATGCCTGCTGACAGCATCGTTGTGCGACCCGCGACCGAACTTGCCGCCATGGTGCGGCGTGGCGAGATCACCGCCACCGAACTTCTCGACCACACCCTGTCGCGATTCGAACGGCACAACCCGTCGATCAACGCGGTGATCCTCACCCGGGTCGAGAGGGCCCGTGAACGCGCTGCCGCACTCGATGCGGCCGCTCAACGCGGCGAGTTCTGGGGCCCACTCCATGGCGTGCCGATGACCATCAAAGAGGCCTACGACTGGGCCACGACACCGTCGACGTGGGGGAATCCGGCATGGCGTGACAACGCCCCCGACACCGACGCTGTCGCCGTCCAGCGACTCGAGGCCGCGGGTGCGGTCATCTATGGCAAGACCAATGTGCCGTTCATGCTCGGTGACTGGCAGAGCTTCAACGAGATCTACGGCACCACGAACAACCCGTGGGATGTCACAAGGGTTCCCGGCGGATCCTCCGGTGGATCCGCAGCTGCTCTCGCAACGGGCATGGCTGCGCTCGAACTCGGGAGCGATATCGGCGCATCGATCCGGAACCCAGCCCACTACTGCGGGGTCTTCGGTCACAAGCCGACCATGTCGCTGGTTCCCTACGAGGGTCATGTGGTCCCCGGCATGCTGCCCGAGGTGGACATCAGCGTCTGTGGGCCCATGGCACGCTCGGCGGCCGACCTCGATGTCGCGCTGTCGGTGCTGGCCGGCCCGAGCGGGCTCGATGCCACCGGCTATCGCGTGGCGTTACCGGAGGCGCGCCAGCAACGTCTCTCGGAATTCCGCGTGGCCGTCATGCTCGATACTCCGGTGATCGCCAACGACACGGTGATGCTCGATCAGCTGCAGACATGTGTGGACGCTCTGGCCGCCGCAGGATGCACTGTGGTGGAGGCCACCCCCGATATCGACCAGCACGAGTACTTCGAGAACTACCTCATGTTGTTGCGCGCGGCGACGGGAGCCATGGCCGACGATGCCACCTTCGCAGCTGCTGAAGAGGCAGCCGCAGCGTGGGAGGCTGGGGACCGGTCATATCAGGCGCTCGTCGACCATGCGATGTCGATGACGCATCGCGAATGGTGGCAGCACCACAACCGACGTGAGGCCTACCGGGGGGAGTGGGCGCGATTCTTCGGCGAGTACGACCTGCTGCTGTGCCCGACGGCAGCATCGACGGCCTACCCGCATGATCACACCGGCACACGCGCCACGCGGACGATTCCGATCAACGGTGCACCCGAACCGGTGGTGGACCAGTTGTTTTGGGCCGGGTGGTCATGCAACTCGTATCTGCCGGGCACCACCGCACCCGCCGGACTGTGCGCTGACGGTCTGCCCGCCGGACTGCAGATCGTTGCGCCACACCTGCAGGATCGACGCTCGATCCGCTTTGCTGCGCTACTGGAACGTGAACTGGGAGGGTTCACACCGCCGCCTGGCTACGAGTAAATCCAATCACCGACGCCGTGAGCCCCGATGCTCGCGGGATCAGCGTGAGCGCTCGACCAACTGGCGCACGATGACATTGCGTTGGATCTCATTGGTTCCCTCGCCCACGATCATCAACGGTGCGTCGCGGTAGTAGCGCTCCACGTCGAACTCGGTCGAATATCCATGGCCACCGTGAATGCGCACCGCATCGAGAGTGACTCGCGCCGCCATCTCCGACGAGAACAACTTGGCCATGCCGGCTTCGAGATCGGCGCGCATACCGGCGTCGTAACGTTCCGCCGCCAGATAGTTCAACTGCTGTGCGGCAACGATGTCAGTGGCCATCTGCGCGAGCATGTTCCCCACCGATTGGTGCTGCCAGATCGGCTTGCCAAAGGCGTGGCGGTCCTGGGCGTATCGCAGCGCGTCGTCGAAGGCGGCTCGCGCTACACCGATCGCGCGACCACTGACTTGAATTCGGCCGATCTCGAGACCGTCCATCATCTGTGCAAAACCGCGACCCTCGTCACCACCGAGCAACGCCGACGCCGGCACAAAGCAATCATCGAAGCCCAGCTCACAACTCTCCACGCCCTTGTAACCAAGTTTGGGAAGGTCACGTGACACCGTGAAACCCGGCACCTTCTCCACGAGAAGAATCGAGATACCACGGTGGCGCGGCTCGGCCGCCGGGTCGGTCACGCACAGCAGTGCCACCACACCTGCACGGCGCGCGTTCGTGATCCATGTCTTCGAACCGTTGATGACGTAACCGTCCACGCCATCGCGGGTGGTGCGCCGCGCCACCGTGCGGATCGACTGCAGATCCGACCCACCGTCAGGTTCGGTGAGGGCCATGGTGGCGCGCATCTCTCCGGTGGCCATCAGGGGTAGGTAGCGCTCACGCTGCTCGTCGGTGCCGAACCGACAGAGCAGCGACGACACCACCGAATGTCCGCCGAAGGCTCCCGATAACGACATCCATCCGCGCGCCACTTCCTCGCTGATGCGGGCGAAACAACGTCCCGACACCGCCGTTGCCACCATCGGGTCAGTGATCGCCAAGCCGAACATGCCCATCTGTTTCATCTGGTCGATGAAGGCCTCGGGGTAGTCACCGGCCTGTTCCATCTCGCGCACCCGTGGGCGCACTTCTACGTCTACCCACCGTGCCACCGTGTCGACCATCGCCTGTTCGGCATCGTCGAGTCCGGTCATATCCATCGGGAACGCGGTCGGTCGCATGCCATATGGTGACATCTGCGGTCTATCGACCACCGACTCGTCCCCGCTCGGTACCACGCCGTACCGTCGGGGGCGATGAGCACCGTCGAGCAGATCCCCTTTGTCGACTATCTCGTACTGGGCGAGCGGCCACACCTGCTCGCCCACGAATGCAGCCGTTGCGGGGCGCGGTACTTCGATCGGCGCAACGCCTGCGCCGGGTGTTTCAGTACCGAGTTCGCGTCGGTCGACATCGCGACCGACGGTGTGCTGCGGGCGTTCACCATCGTCACCTTCGCCGCGCCAGGTGTGGACGTGCCGTTCGTGGCCGGGGTTGTCGACTGTGATGGCACCAGCGTGCGCGGCAACATCGTGAACTGCCCACCCGACCCTGATCACGTCACGCTTGGCATGGCGGTTCGGCTCACCACCTGGGTGGTCGGTGCCGACAGCAACGGGGTGGAAGCCGTCAATTACGGGTTTGAGCCGGCCTGAGAGCAGCCGGCAGCACAGGAGGAACGACATGGCCACTGATGACATCTGGATCCTCGGCATCCACATGACGAAGTTCGGCAAGCACCCCGACCTCGACGTGGTCGACCTCGGTGCGCAGGCGATCATGGGCGCGCTCTGTGATGCGGATGTGACCATGGCCGATATCGGTGTGTTCGCGGCCGGCAACCTGCTCGGCCAGGGCGGCATCGCCCAGCAATTACAGAAACAGGTCGGCCAGACAGGAATCCCGGCCTACAACGTCTCGAACGCCTGCGCCACCGGCGCAACCGCGCTGCGCACGGCGATCATGGCCGTCAAAGCCGGTGAATGCGATATGGGCCTCGCGGTCGGCGTGGAGAAACTGGCCGGAGCGGGCCTACTCGGCGCCGGGGGACAGGCCAAATCTGACGGCGAGCAATGGGAGCGCAGCGGGCGTTTCGGCGCTGTTGCCCCCGTGGATGGCCGTATCGGTACGCAGTCGATGCCCGGCGTCTTCGCCCAGATCGGCATGGAGTACGGCCATCGCTACGGCGGTACCAGTTTTGAGTTGTTCGCTCGCATCAGCGAGAAGAACCACGGCCATTCGACCCTCAATCCGCTCGCTGCCTACACCAAGGCGATGCCGCTCGAGCGCGCCCCCTTCACCGAGGACGAGCTCTCGATGATCAAGGCCAAGGGTGACCTCGCCGCCATCCTCACAAACCT
>RFST01000056.1 GCA_009923855.1 Actinomycetota bacterium | reverse complement strand
CCGACCTCGAGGAGTCGGTGTACCGACCACAGCACAACCGGCAGCCATGCGAGCACCAGAATCTGTTCGAACTGCACCGACTTCGCGGTGACGGCGCCGCTCAGAACAGCAACCGCCGCTGCGGTGGCCGCGGCGAGGGGTGACAAGCCGAGTCGCCGGCTGAGTAGCACCATCGCCGACGCCAAGAGGATGAGATGTGCCTGCACCACCCAGGCGTTCGCCGTTGCTGTATCCATCACAAGCGCCAGATAACGCGGCAGGTACAGCGCCCCCGTTGCGTGGTTGCCCATATGGGCAACGCCACCAAAAATCCAGTCGTCGAGTAACGGCAATCGACCGGCGCGGATCGCGTCCATCGTGACCGTGGTGTACGGCCCCGTGTAGGTCGCCCCATCGTATGACACCACGTAACGCCCCGGCCACCAGATGTCTCGGCCCGCCAGCATCGCGGCGAGGACGGCGACCACGTACGACACCGCCCACGGGTGCCGCTGCAGAGCCATCCGCCACGTGGGCGCACCGGCGTTCATAGCGCTCATCGCCTCATCTGGTGGCTGCTCGATTCATCGGGTCACAGTCTGGTCGCCGGCCACGCCCCTATCGTGCCACCGTGGATCTCGCCGCTGGCCCTGTGCTCGATGTTCTCGATCTTGCCGGTGTGGTCGTGTTCGCTGCCTCTGGCGCACTGCTCGCCATCCGTCGCGGATTCGACCTGATCGGCCTGATCACATTGGCTGCGGTCACGGCCCTCGGTGGGGGCATCCTCCGTGACCTCGTCATCGATGCCGGTGTGCCATTCGCGTTCCGCGAGGCGCGTTACCCCATCACCGCACTAATTACAGCCCTACTGGTGTTGCCCACCCAGACATGGTTCGATCGGTTACGCCGCCCGGTGTTGGTGCTCGATGCTGCCGGCCTTGGCCTGTTCAGCGCCACCGGCGCGGTCATCGCCAGCGAAGCCGGTCTCGGGGCCGTCGCCGCCGTCACCCTCGGTGTCACCACCGCCACCGGAGGTGGCATCGCACGAGATGTGCTCGCGGGCGAGGCGCCTCAGGTGTTCAGACCCGACTCGGTCCTCTACGTGATCCCTGCAACGGTCGGTGCGATCATCGTGGTGGTCGGTCATGGCGCCGACCTCTCGATGAGCGTGGTCGGCACGGTCGGCGCGGCGCTCGCCACGGCGATACGGCTCGCGGCGTTGCGGTTCGGTTGGCGGGCATCGCTACCACGTCGCTGGCAGTAGCGTGACGCCGTGATCTCGGCGACCCGGCCCCGTTTCCATCTGGCAATACCCGTGGACGATCTGGATCGGGCCGCCCATTTCTACGGCGAGGTACTGGGGTGTCCGCGCGGCCGTAGTGACACGACATGGATCGACTGGGACCTCGCCGGCCACCAACTGGTGACACATCTTCATGCCGGCGCCGGTGTGGCGGCCGGTCGACTACCACGATGTGCCGGTTCCCCATTTCGGCCTGCTGCTCAGTGTGGACGACTTCGCCCGACTCGCCGACCGACTTCGAGCAGCCGGCACCGACTTCGTCATCGAGCCGTATCTGCGTTTCGCCGGCCAACCCGGCGAACAGTGGACGATGTTCCTCTTGGACCCCGCGGGTAACGCTCTGGAGTTCAAGGCTTTCGCCGATGACCAGCAGGTATTCGCCACCACCTAAGCGGTGGCAACCCTCGACTCGATCAGTTCAACGAGGCCATCGTCTCGTCGACGAGAGACTCGATGAACCCATCGGGCGGCGACCCCGAGTAACGCCACAGAACCGTGTGATCCGCATCGAGCATCACCATGAACGGAAATCCGGTGGTTCCGAGCGCGGCCGCCGCGGACTGCACCTCATCATCGGCCATCGTGGGAAACGGGAAACCTTCACGTGCAAGCCATGCCGACGGCGGCCAATTGGGACGGTCACCGCCCGCCGATGTCGACACAGCAACGACATCAAGGCCAAAGGGCACACCAAGGCTTTCGGCCCAGTCGGCGAGTTTGGGCACCTCCGCCTGGCAGTGCGGGCACCAATGCGCCAGCACCACCACCAACGTGGGCTCGCCGCTGGCGATCTCCACGGCCGACCCGTCGAATGACTGACCGGTGATCTCGGGCGCCACAGAGCCCACCGCCGGGTCGTTCGCCGTGTCCCCGCCGAAATCGGGCAGCGCCTCACCAGCCACACCGACGGGCCGGAACTGTTCGAGATCACCGGTGGCGGTGCCGCCACCGCCGGTGGCGACCGCAACAATGACCGCGACAGCGACGATCGCAACGAATCCGCCGATCAGCACCGTGAGTTGGTTGCGCCGCCCCGAGGCCCCGTCAGTATCGGTGTTTTTCGGCTTGGCTGTGTTCTTGCCCATGTCCACTCCCAGGTCGATGTGGTACGACCAGTATGCCGTTGGCACAACGGGACCCCATAGGGGCCACGGTCACCAACTGCAGACGACGACGCTGCGTCGTCGCCGGCTCAGATGAACCCGACAACCGGGTGCGGCATGTAGGCCTCGGTCAGCAGCGTCACCTCGTCATCGCTCAATTCGATATCGAGCGCGGCGACAGCATCGGCAATGTGATGAGGTTTCGTCGCGCCGATGATTGGTGCGCTCACCTGCGGATGTTGCAGCACCCACGCGAGCGCGATCGTGGCCATCGGCACGCCACGGTTGCTCGCCACCTGCGCCACGCGCTCAACAATCTCCGCATCGCAGTCCACCGTGCCGTACAGCGTGCGACCGAAGTCGTCGGTGGCTGTGCGGTCGGTGGTCGACGCCCATGGCCGGGTCAGATGACCGCGCGCCAACGGGCTCCACGGGATGACGCCAACGCCCTGGTCGGCGCACAGCGGCAGCATCTCACGTTCCTCTTCACGGTTCAGCAGGTTGTAGTGGTTCTGCATGCTGACGAAACGCGACCAGCCATTGGTGTCGGCCACATGTTGGGCGGTGGCGAACTGCCATGCCCACATCGACGAGGCACCGAGGTAGCGAACTTTGCCAGCACGGACGACATCGTTCAGCGCCTCCATCGTCTCGGCGATCGGTGTGCGATGGTCCCATCTGTGGATCTGGTACAGGTCGATGTAATCGGTACCGAGTCGCCGCAGGCTGTCATCGACCGCCGTCATGATGGCCACCCGCGACAGCCCCTCCCCATTGGGGCCGGGCCGCATACGTCCACGCACTTTTGTGGCAATCACCACCTCATCGCGCGGCACCCCAAGTTCGGTGAGCGCCCGCCCCAGGTACTCCTCACTCGACCCCAGCGAGTACACGTTCGCGGTGTCGAAGAAGTTGATACCTGCGTCGAGAGCCTGCGCGAAGAACGGCCGCGATGCCTGCTCATCGAGCGACCACGGATGGGTGCCCTGCGACGGTTCGCCATAACTCATACATCCGAGACAGATACGTGAGACCTCGAGGCCCGTGGTGCCGAGTCGTGTGTACTGCATCTCTACCCCTCTATGCCGTGTTCTCTCTGGTTGCGTCGTCGCCGTCACAGCGCATGAGCACCCCAGCGACCCGGAATCGTTCCAGTTTGGCCGCCACAAGCTCAGCGAGGTCGACCGGACTGTCGACCGGGTCACCATCGGTGTCGGTGATCCGCAGTTCACCGGTGGCGACTGCCGTGGTCACCGCCCCGAGCAGGCCGTCGTGGTCGCAGGTGCCGTCCATAACGCGCAGCAACACCCGATCCATTGTGTCGACCGCGAGATGGTCGTGACGGCCGGTGGTGATCACCGCATCACCGGCCATCGCCTGCACCCGTGCCAGATGCCGCGCGACGGGCAGATCCGCGATATCGGAGGCGAGGCCACGATCGCGCCGCCCGGCGTCGCAACGGCCGCGCATGACCAGTTCATGAGCGAGTTCACACACATCGTCGTGCACCTCGTCGATCGGCACCGATCGTCGCCGCGCGACCTCCGCGATCAGATCCGTCACCTCCATGGTGTCGGGCCGATGCTCTGACAGCACCCACAACATGGTGGCCGTCGTCGGGTCATGGGGGGTCAGTGTGGATCCATCGGCATCGATAAAGGCTGCATCGATCGCCGATGCAGCCGGGTTGCGACTGTCGAGATCCACATCGACCGTCACCAGGTCAACATCGGCGCCGATGCGCAGCCCCGGCATCACCGCCGCACCACCTGCTGAACGGTGCGCATCGGCACGGCACAGCACGGCGCGTCGAAAAAACCGGTTCGTCATCACATCGAGTAAGTGTTCGGTGGCGATCGCGTCGAGTCCGAGCGCGGTGATCCGTTCTGCACCGTCGTCACCCAACTGCGCCGGCGACGACGTACCGGGGTCGGCATCACCCAGATACGTCAACCCGGATGCGGCCATATCGCGCACGAATTCATCGAGGTAGAAGGCCTGGTTGTGCTCGACCAGATGTTCGAAATACAGATACCGATCGCTGAGGCGGTCGAGAAGGTCGAACTCGTGCAGCATGAAGCCGCCGAGCGGACCAGCATCGCCACCGTGTTCACGCCAGAGCGCAAGAAACTCACGGGCGGCCGCTGCCATCTGCGCCGGGGGGCCATCTGGCACCACCCGGCGAAGGGCATCGGGGCCATCTGGCACCACCCGGCGAAGGGCATCGCGCACAATTCGCCGCGCATGCCATCCAGGGAGCGCATTGAAACTGATACTCGCCACGCCGGCCGGAGCCAGCCGCGTCGCCACGATCGACCGGATGGCTGCACGGACCGCGCCGGGCACCCAGGAGTACACCCCATGGCAGATGATCACGTCGAAGACGCGGTCGCGCCCGAGAAGGTCCTCGTCGGCGGCAACATCCACCAGATCGGCCGCCACCAGTGTGCAGTTCGCCACCCCTGTTCGCCGAGCGAGGTCTCGCCCGTCGGCGATCTGTGATGGAGCATGGTCAATACCGGTGAAGGTGCCGGTGGGGATGTCGTCGGCCATCGCCACGAGGTTGCCGCCGCGTCCACATCCCAATTCCAGAACGCGCACATCGTCGAGGTCGGCGACCTCTAGCCCGTGAATCGCTGCAAGGGCGCACAGCCAGTCGGCGTGTGTGGCTCGAAATGCAACGTTGTCGTATCCGAAGGTGTCGTAAGCAACCAGATCAGCCCCGGCGCGATCGTCTTCATGGTGGGGCGCAGTTGACGACACGCCCCAGAGGGTATGCCCTTGCACTCGCCGACCTGTCCACCGCCGAGGGGGCTTGACTAGTGTCGGATCATGAGCGACGCCACCCGTCCGCGCATTCAGACGGCACCCTCACATGTAGATGTTGCCGTTATCGGTGCCGGCATCTCGGGAATCAGCGCCGCCTACCACCTGCAGACGATGTGCCCCGATCGCACATTCACCATCGTGGAAGCCCGCGACGACATCGGTGGCACCTGGGATCTGTTCCGCTACCCCGGGGTGCGATCCGACTCTGACATGCACACCCTCGGCTTCTCCTTCAAACCATGGCGTGCTGAGAAATCGATTGCCGACGCCGAGTCGATCATGGCGTATCTGCGCGAGACCGTTGCCGAGTACGACATCGAACGCCACATCCGCTTCGGTCACCGCATGCGCGCTGCTGCATGGGACTCCCACACAGCCCGCTGGACGCTCACGCTGGATACCCCCGATGGCGAGACCACCCTCAGCGCGAACTTCGTATTCATGTGTGCCGGCTACTACAGCTACCGCGGCGGCCACAACCCCGAGTTCCCCGGGCGTGAGCGCTTCACCGGCCAGGTGGTGCATCCTCAGGCCTGGCCCGACGACCTCGACTATGCCAACAAACGGGTGGTCGTGATCGGCTCGGGGGCCACGGCGGTGACGCTGGTGCCCGCAATGGCCAAGACGGCCACGCATGTCACCATGCTGCAGCGCTCGCCGACGTGGGTCGTGGCGCGTCCCGACACCGACCGATTCGCCAACACGCTGCGTCGTGTGCTGCCGGATCGGGTTGCCTACGCGATCACACGCCGCAAGAACACCCTGCAACAACAGCTGGTGTATCGCAAGACGCGTACCGATCCCGACAAGGTGAAGTCACTGCTGCTGAAAGGGGTGCGTGCCGGGCTCGGCGACGACTACGACGTCGACACCCATTTCACACCGTCGTACAACCCGTGGGACCAGCGACTGTGCCTGATTCCCAACGGTGACCTGTTCCGTGCCATCCGCTCCGGCTCGGCCGAGGTGGTGACCGACACGATCACGACATTCACTGAGACCGGTATCGAACTCGCAAGCGGACGTCACCTCGACGCCGACATCATCGTCACCGCGACCGGTCTGCAACTGGTCACTCTCGGCGAGGCCGAGATCACGGTCGATGGCCATGAGGTCGACTTCTCATCCACGTTCACCTACAAGGGTCTTGCCTACTCCGATGTGCCGAATCTGGTGAGCACATTTGGGTACATCAATGCGTCGTGGACGCTGCGCGCCGATCTGACCAGCGACTATGTGTGCCGGGTGCTGAACCATATGCGTGACACCGACACCGATATCGCTGTGCCGCGTCTCGTCGACGACGAACGAGCAATGACCCCACGGCCATGGATCGACGATTTCTCAGCCGGGTACATCACCCGCATCTTGCCGGTGCTGCCAAAACAGGGCGACCGTGCACCCTGGGTGAACCCGCAGGTGCTGTCCGCCGATCGCCGGCTTATCGCGCGTGCCGACGTGGACGATGGCCATATGACCTTCACCCGGGCGCTCGACCGTGCGCCGGTGAGTGTGTGAGCCAACGACAACCGACCAGACAACTTCCAGGAGCAACGATGCGAGCACTGCAGATCACCGACCTGATCGGCCCCGACGGCGTGGCCGTGATGAACGATGTCGCCGAACCCACCGATGATGGACGGTCGGTCATCATCGACACCGCCTTTGCCGGCGTGTCGTTTCCCGACCTGTTGCAGACGCGCGGCATGTACCAAATTCGACCCGAACCGCCATTTACTCCCGGCGTGGAAGCCGCCGGTGTGGTGCGCTCCGCACCCGCAGGGTCGGGCTTTTCACCCGGCGATCGTGTCGCTGTGTGGGGCACCGCTTGCCATGCCGAGGTCATCGCTGCCCATCCCAACCAGTGCTTCATCATCCCCGAGGAACTGTCACTCGCCGAGGGCGCATCTCTGGTGTTGAACTATCAGACCGCGGTGTTCTGCATGGTCGATCGTGGCGGCTTGCGCGCCGGCGAATCGGTGTTGGTCATGGGCGCAGCAGGTGGTGTCGGCACCTCGGCCATCCAAGTGGCGAATGGCACCGGCGCATCGATGGTGATCGGCTTGGTCTCCACCCCCGAGAAAGCCGAGATCGCGACGGCCGCCGGGGCGACGCACACCGTGCTGGTCCACGACGGTTGGAAGGACGAGGTGCTTGCCCTCACCGACGGTCGTGGTGTCGACATGACCTATGACCCCGTCGGTGGTGATCGTTTCCTCGATGGCGTTCGCGCTCTGGCCCGCTTCGGTCGACTGGTGGTGGTTGGCTTCGCCGCCGGTGATATCCCAACGATCAAGGTGAACCGGTTGTTGTTGCGCAACGTCAGCATCGTGGGTGCTGCATGGGGTGAGGCGATCGCGGCCGATCCGTCGCTGGCAGTCGATATTCACGAGCGCCTACTGACCATGATTCGCTCGGGGGCCGTGCGCCCGCCGATTGGTCAAGTTGTGCCGTTCGCTGAGGCGCCCGATGCATTCCGCCTGCTCGATGACCGACAGGCCACAGCGAAGGTGCTCATCGAGTTCTGAGCACGTGAGCCGGTGTCGGCCGGCACGGAAAATATTCGTCATCAGATGTCACATTCGTGGCATCGTCGACGATCACATGACTATGCGCACCTCTCTGATCAGTGCCGCGGCACTTCTTGTCGTCGCTGTTGCTCCGATGACCGGCACCGACTCGGTGGTGGCAGGTCCACGTCCGGACGACGCGGCCGTTGCGGTCTTCGACTGGGATCCGGGAACACCAACTGGTTTCTTGGGTGTCGATCTCGAGTTGCCCGACGGTGTCACGATCGACAACCCCTATGGCGGCTACGTGCATATGGCGCGTTGGGCTGGCGACCAGTCGTGGCACCTATGGGATCGAGATCTGGCGTCGCCCACATTCGGTTGGCTAACCGAGGAGGTGGACGGACCGACCTACGACCGTCGGGCCACACGATTACGTCTCGAGTTCTACCCGACCACCACCGACGAGTGCGACGGCCGTGACCCCACTGCGGACTGCTATTGGCAGATCTATGACGTGTACGACTCGAGCGTTGGCGGACTCCATCTCGGCGTCGACCTTGATGGCGCGGCACGGGTGGACCTCGGCAGTTTGCGACTGCCGCGAGTCGGCGACGACCTCGGGGCGTTCGTCGCTCGAGGCGATGTGGTGAGCGCCACCGACATTCCCGATGGGCGCATCCATGTCGATGCCTTCCAGATCGATTGCGCCTACTACGAGGGATGCATTGCGCCCCCGGTGAACGACGCCGGGGTGACCGTTGGCGCGTTCTCCTCGGGGCCGGGGCGTGACAATACGTGGTCACTCGGCGTTGCATGGCCGGGCCGGTACACCGTGTTTGTCCGCGACACCGTGGCCGATATCGGCTACCAGGGTTTCATCGATGTGGCGCCGGGTGATGTGCCGACATTCGATCTCGATGCGCCATGTTTCGGCATGGAGGTCTGCGTGCGCCTCGACGGCACTGATCCCGCTCCCCCTGCGGCCGATTTCCATCCGGTAGCACCCGCCCGGGTGCTCGACACCCGCAATGGGATCGGGATTACCGAGGGCCCGGTGCGCGCTGGTGACGGCTCGCTCGACCACACCACCGCCGATCTACGACTGGCCGAGCGACGTAACCACGAGTTCCGCGTCACCGGTGTAGGTGGTGTGCCCGACACCGGCGTCGCCGCCGTGTTGTTGAACGTGACCGCGGTGGCTCCCACAGCCGGTGGTTTCATCTCGGTGGCTCCTCGCCCATCGGGAACCGGCAATCTGTTCGATGATCAGAACTCATACGGCATCTGGCCCAGTGCATCGAACCTGAACCTTGTGCCCAACACGGTGACACCGAACATGGTGTTGGCCCGGGTGGGCGCAGGCGGCATGGTTCGCCTGCATGTGTACGGCACCGATGTGCACGTGCTGGCCGATGTGGCCGGATGGTTCGGGCACACCCCCGAATCCGTGGCGAACGACGGTTTTCAGATGACGACGCCGCGGCGGGTTCTCGACACCCGTGGCGGTATCGGCACAGCCGGCGATGGGGCGTTCAATGCCAACGAGGTTCGCCGGCTACGCATCGACGACATACCCGATGACGCCACTTCAGTGGTCCTGAACATGACGGCGGTCGAGCCGACCGGCGACGGATTCGTGACGGTATGGCCCAGTGCGTCGCCCCAGCCAGAGGCGTCGAATCTGAACACGTCCGCTGGAGCGACGCGGCCGAACCTGGTCGTGGTCCGCTTGGGCGAGGACCGCTCGGTCGATATCGCGTCGATGCTGGCCGGTGGCCATCTCCTCGCTGACCTTCTGGGCTACACCGTGGCCGACGGCGGCGCGCAGATGACCGCAGCCGAGCCGTTCCGGGTGCTCGACACGCGCGGCAATATCGGCACGACCGGTGGCGCGATGACCGACGGCGACAGCCGGCGGGTGCAGATCGCCGGTGTCGGTGGTGTGCCCGATGACGCGATTGGTGCCATGGTGAACATCACCGTTGTGGAGCCGTCCGCTGCTGGCTTCGCCACCGTGTGGCCAAGCGATCAGCCACGCGGCAACACGTCGAACCTCAACTGGGATGCGGGCGATATCCGACCCAATGCGGCGATCATCGGACTCAGCGCCGACGGGTCGCTCGACCTCGGCGTCGACATGCCGGGTGCCACGGATGCAACAGCCCACGTGCTGATCGACGTGATGGGTTGGCTCACCGAGCCAGATACGACGCCTGCCGACAACTCGTAGCCAGCGCACCCCACCAGGTGGGGAACATTCATTGGTGGGCACGACGGGACTCGAACCCGGGACCTCCACCGTGTCATGGTGGCGCTCTA
>RFST01000055.1 GCA_009923855.1 Actinomycetota bacterium | reverse complement strand
CGACCGTCCACATCGGTGATGTCGAGTCGGGTGGTGAGGAACTGGTCAACACTTGCCACCAGCCGCAACACCTTGCGCGCGGTTGATTGTCCGACCTGATTCACTGCCGCGATGCGGTTGCCGTGCTGGTCGAACACCGAATACTGGTTGTTCAACTCGATGAGCTTGGCTTTCTGGTTCACGACCAGAACCGGTTCGGTGAGGATGCCGCCGCCGCCACCGGCAACTGGCGCGTCCATGCCGACGCCGCGATGTCCGCTGCCGTGGAGTTGTTCGTCGACGCGGCGTGCTTCGTCGCCCATCGTCAGGCCGGAGTCCAATCGATCGAGTCGGCTTGGTGGGTCGGGCGCGGCCTCGACAGGGTCGGTGGACTGGATGCCGTCATTCGCGACGTGGTCGGTCCACGCCGAGCCGTCGTAGTAGCGGTGCTCGTGCCGGCCGGTGGGGTCGGGGTACCAGTTCGCAGGGCTCAATGTCATGAATTCAACCTAGATGCAGTGTCAATGCGGCAGCAGGTGCAGGTGGCGAATTCTCAGTTGCGGGGAGCGCGTGGTAGCCCCAGCAGGCGTTCCCCGACGAGGTCACGTTGCACCTCGCTGCTACCACCAGCCACCCGCATGCCGGGTGCGTACAAGAACGCCTCGGTGTCGTCGGTGTGCACCATTGCCTCCGCGCCGTGTCGGGCAAGTAACTCGCGACTCAGAGCGGTTTCGAATTCGGTGATGCCGAGTTTCATCAGCGGGCCGAGCCCGGGGTTCACGCCGGTGCGTGCCATCAGGGTCTCCAACGCACGTCCACGGGCGACCAGGCCGGTGGTGTCATCCGCGATGCGGTTCAGTCGTCGTCGCAAACGAACCGATGCTGCACCGACGGCGGCACGTTCATCGGCGAGAACGCTGGTGGCCACCGTCCATCCGGTGTTGAGATCACCGACGAGGCCGTCGGCCTCCACCACGGCACCGTCGAGGAACACCTCGCAGAACTCGGCGTCGCCGGTCATCTGCATGATCGGTCGGATCTCCACTCCGGGCTGGTGCATGTCGATCAGCATGAAGGAGATGCCACGGGCGCCGCGGGTATCGGGTGCGGTGCGCACCAGCAAGATGCCCATATCCGACACCTGCGCAGTAGAGGTCCAGATCTTCTGGCCGGTGATGCGCCAGCCGTCGCCGTCGGGTTCGGCGCGCGTCGCGAGACTGGATAGGTCGCTGCCAGCATCGGGCTCGGAGAACAACTGGCACCAGATGGTGGAGGCATCGAGGATGCCGGGCAGGTGACGGTGGCGTTGAGCGTCGGTGCCGTGCGCGCGCAGAGCACCAGCGGTGAGGATGTAGCCCTGAAAGTTCGCATACGGGGCCACCCCGGCCAACGCGCATTCGGTGTACCACACAGCCGAGTGGTCGGGGCTGAGACCGAGGCCGTGATGCTCGGGTGCCCAGTCGATCCCGGCAAGGCCCGCCGCCGCGATGTGCTGTTGCCAGCGACGCGCCGGATCGATGAGGCCGGGCGGGAGTATCGTGCCGTATTCGGCGCAGGCGACTTCGTTGCGTACGGCATCGTCGATCATTGATACGACGGTCGCACGGAACTCATTGACGGTTTGTGTCGCAGCGCTCACGACCTCACCGTACATCTGTGAATCACCCCACGCTGAGGCGCGGACTCATGCGTGTCTGTGCGTCTGGGGCGGTTCAGGTGATGAGTGGTACGAGCTCGGCGAGGCTTTCCGCGAGGTCGGATCGGCGGTTGATGGAACGGTCGAGGGCCTGCAATGTGTGGTCGTCAGGAAGGACGCCAAGTTCGCTCTGCAGGCGAGCTGCCCATTCATGTACTGCAAGACGAGAGGCGCCGCGGTCGCCGACATTCAGGAGTGTCGCCACGAGGAGTTGCACGCCGCGATCACTGTGTGGTTCGCGGCGCACCAATTCCCGAGCCGCGAAAATGGCATCTTGGGCGCGATCGCGGGCCATCGCCGCGATGACGACGACAGCGAGGGAGCGGCAGACCAGATGGTGGAGGTGATCTCGCCGGTGGTCCAGCCATTCGCTTTCGATTCCTGCGAGCAATCGTCGGTTGCCGATGGAGAATGCGATAGTGGCCTGCACCCACGCCTCAGCGAATTCTTGTCGGTGCAACATCGGGACACAGCGATCACCTGCACGCACCGCATCGTGATAGTCCGAGGTGAAGAGATGACCACGGAACTCAATTTGTCCCTGCTCACCGATGATGGCGTCGGCGTCGCCACCGGCTCGGACTAACGCCGAGCGAAGCCGAGAGAGAGTAGCGTTCAGTGTGGAATCGACGGCTTTCGTTGGTCGCCCTCCCCACACGGCGTCGATCACTTCATAACGCCCGATGGGGCCGTTTGCGAGCGTCAAAAGGGCGAGCACCTGACGTCCGATGACGCCGGAGAGGTCGCGCTGGTCAACCACGCCACGCGAACCCGTGATCGACATGCGTCCGCAAATTTGAAGGTGAACTCTCGTCTCAATGTCGCGAATGTACTAAAAGCCGCGGTCACGGAGCGAGGGAGTACTTGGTTGTCAACTACTGTTCACATATGAGCAGTTCCCAATTGTCCGTCTCCTGCCCATGCGGAGTGGTCATTCGCGCCTCATCCTTTGACCAGCTCGTTGCTGATGTCACCGCTCATGCCGGCTCCGAGCATGACATGACGTTGACCCGTGAACAGGTGCAAGAGATGGCATCTACGGACCCCGACTAGTCACGCAACATTCCTACGACGGAGTCGCAAGACATCTGCAAGGTCGATGCGATGAACTGGTCTAGTTCATCCGATGACCTAATCAATGGGGGTTTCACATGTCATTCGTCTACATCGTCGTTGCCAAAATGGGCGACGCGGAAGGTTTCGGCACAGCTGCCGAAGAATGGGCTGCAGATCGTCTCATGGAGATGGGGGCCATCAGCTCCACAGCGACCGAGGTGATCATGGGTGGCGAGATGGCCGGGTCGGTCTTTGTCTCGTTTGAGACGGCAACCGCAGATGCTGCGATGGATCTGCAGTCGAAGATTTACGCCGACGACAAGATGGTCGCGCTCATGCGTGACACGCAGG
This sequence comes from Actinomycetota bacterium, assembly GCA_009923855.1. GTDB lineage: Bacteria > Actinomycetota > Acidimicrobiia > Acidimicrobiales > Ilumatobacteraceae > Casp-actino5. The sequence continues at coordinate 7,119 of RFST01000055.1, read as the reverse complement.
TGCAGGTGCTGCGTCGCGGCCTGATGCGCGTGCAGGCCGACTTTGGTGTCCGCGAGGGGGCCTACTCATCGGCGCTGTATTTGGGTGGTGGCATGGTTGACGACGCCACAGCAATGGCCAACTTCTCCCACAACTGGAGTTACGTGCAAGATGGCGCCAACGGCATGACCGCCATGCAGGTCATTGCGCAGGGCCCCGCACCGTTCACCGGTGCCGTCGCCACATGGTCCGACTCAATTGATGCACTTCTTGCTGCTTCGGCAAAGAACTTCGCTGATCCGAAGGTGCACGAGATGATGGCAACGAGTGGCACGACGGTTCTCGGCCGGGTGCTGGGTCGGCGGCTCTACTGATGCTGTTCCACATCACACATACCCACACCGAGCACACCTGCCCAATCGACAACCCAGAGGGCATGCAGTCGAGCTTTGGTGCGCTGTTTCCCAGCATTGCGGCATCGTCGGTGACGTTGGTCGGCGCGTGGGTCGACCAACTCGCGCACCAGATGTTTTTCGTCATCGAGTCTGACGACATCACAGCCATCCAGGACGCATTCCGTCCGATCACCGATGCGGGAACGATCCGAATCCAGCCTGTTGGTGACGCCGCAGCTCGAGTCGCCCAGATCATGGACTCATGACATGAGCTACATGCAGATCATGGAATTCGAGATGGATCCGGCCGATGCGGTGGCGTTCATCGAGGAGTATCGCAAGTCCGCCGGCGGGCAGTCGTTCGCACGTCGAGCAATCGTGTGCGCAGATCGCGACCGGCCGGGCACCGTCGTGCAGATCATGTTCTTCGATTCGGCTGCCGATGCCGAGGCGAACAACAACCTTGAGATCACCCAGGCCGCGGCTGCTGAGTTCTCCGCTCGTGTCGGTGAGGTTCGCTTCCAGAACTTGGATCTGGTGGCAGATATCACCGTCTAACGGGTGGGCATCCCCCACATCATCAAATTGTGTCGGTACTCGGCACAGGCATACGGAGGAAAGACATCATGAACGAAGACACATGGAACAGAGCCGGTGAGCAGAACTCCGCAACGATGCGGATGAACCAACTCACCTATCTGCTCGCCACCGCGGCGCTGACCGCCACGATTGTGTTCGGTGCCAGCGATGACGTGCAGGCACTTCTCACCGTCTCCGCAGTTGGCGTGGCGCTGTTCGGCATTTTGACATTCGACTATGCGCAGCAGGTCTTCATGAACCTGGTGAAGTCGATGCCATCGTCGGTGGCAGATACACCAATCGGGCAGCTCAACTCTGCGACGCCGTTTGCGTTCTACCGCGCAACGAATGCGTTGTTCTGTGCGGCCATCGCCGTGTTCCAAATCATCACCATCTACTGATCAATTCCGAAGGAAGCATCATGAGTTACACCACATTCTCTATCGCGAGTCCAGGCCCTGCGTATAACGGCATCGTCTTTGGCTCACCGGAGTGGACGGCGCTGATCGAGCGACAGTTCGCCATCCTCGCAGAGGCAAACGCAACCACGATTGCAGGGGGCTTTGCCGCTGGAATTGGCAAGTTCATCAACGTGAACACCTACCCGGATGTTGAATCATCGGTGCGGGTGATTGCCCGCCTTGCGGCGGAGCAGTTGATCAATGTCGAGTCGTCGGGTCCGTTCATTCCGACTGAGGAGATGTTTGGGTTGATGGCCGGTCAGTAACGAGGTGCCACTGCGAAGTGGCGATGCAAAGGGGTTCTTCCGTGCCGGGTATCGGCGGGGAAGAACCCCTTTTGCGTTATCGGAAGATCGGGCAGAAACGATGGTCATTCTGTGGACATCCCTGTGGGTTGACGGTGGACATCGATGTGGATATCGCAGAAATGTGGTGGATAACTGAGAAATGTGGTGGATAACCCTGTGAATTCAAAAATACCCCTTGACCTGCGGTTTTATCGCTTGCATACTGTTGTCAGTCCACTACGGCGCACGGCGACGAGGGGGCGGGAGAGCAGCTCGGAAGGGTCACACCGACTGAGAGGCAGGACCGACTCGGAGGCGGCGGAGGCGAGTAGAGGACGCGGACACCGGGTCCGATCGGGAGGGTCGCTTCGGCGGCAGGAACGGTCGGACAGGGGGAGGGTTCGACAGTCGGCAACGGCTGGAGGCCTGGCCTCTGAAGCGGCATCGCCCGCCACGCCTTCGGGCGCGACGGGCGATGTGAAAGGTCGGGGAGAAGGCTAACGCCCGAAGATCGACCACCGGTGGATCCGCAACCGGACGCCCCGGGTGGAGCGCCTTCGTGGCAGCACCGCCCGGGGCGTTCGACGTTGTCGGCCTGGTATCGCCAGGTGATTGCCCCGCGCGTGCAAGGATTCCGCAACGTCGACGATATTTAATTGTCGCATCGACCGGCCGCCGGCTGGAGACAGGGGAATGCCATGAACTCGATCGAACTACGCGGTTGGATTGATCACCGGGCGCAGATGTTGTGGATCTGCATGAAATGCCTCGTCGGCCTCATCATTGGTGTCGCGATTGCGGCCTCGTACGGGGGTCTGAGTGACAACGCTGAAGTGGCGCTGTCGATCGCCGTCGGCGTGGTCGGGTTTTTCCTATGGTTCGCCGCGTTCGGCGCGATCATGGACATCGCAACAATGCGCAAGGACATGGATGATGAACTTCGGGCCACAGCATTTGGAGCCAACTTCACCAAGGCACCGTTCCCCGTGTATTTCGCTATCTCCACGCTTGCCATGCTTGGGGCACCCGCGATGCTCATCGTGATGCTCAACTCCTGAGCGCCGGCATTGGCCGACGAATTGATGCCGATGTCCATCACCTAGGGTGGTGGTGTGCAGTTCTGCGATCCACGTGGCGAACGATCCGGGCCGGTGCACTCCTACGAGGTGGCCGCGCCGCTGAGTGCCGGCAGCCGGGTCGGGCTGTTTGCCAACGGTTTCCCAGGCTCGGTCGATTTCCTCCGTCATATCGGTGACGCCATCGAACGGCACGCGCCTGGTCTCATCACGAAGTTGTGGAACAAGGGCAACGCGAGCGCCCTGGCCACCACAGAAGATCTCGACGAGATTTCCGATACCTGCTCCGCGGTGATCGCGGCCTACGGGCATTGAGGCAGTTGCACCTCCGGCACCGTGCGTGACGGGATCCAACTGGCGATGAGAGGGGTGGCGGTGGTGGCACTCGTGACCGAGCCGTTTTGGCAACAGGGTGACCTCATCGCGCTATCGGGTGGCATGCCCGATGTGCCGCGCATCCGGTTGCCGCATCCCGTGGCGGGATCGAGCGCAGAAGAGATGGCAGCATTGGCGGACCAGATCGTTCCGCGTCTGCTCGAGGTGCTGCGCGGCGAGTCGGTGGCCGACAACCCGCCAGCGGTGGTGTGAACGTGACGCCGATGCTCACTGCCGCAGATGACGCAGATGCGCTGCGGCAACTCCACGAAATGGGTTGCACCGATGGCCTTCCGGTGGTGATCCCCACTCCAGAGCGAGTGGATCGGATGGTGTTGGCGTCGGGTCTCGATGCCGATGTGGTGTTGGGCGAGGTGGGCCCGCTTGGCGGAGTGGCCACGGTTGCCAAGGTCGCGACGAACACGGCGATGGCTGGCTGCGAACCCGATCATATGCCGTATGTGGTGGCGGCGATGCAGGCGTTACTGCAACCGGCATTCGACCTCAGCGAGGTGCAGTCCACCACCCATTCGATTGCGCCATTGATCATCGTGAACGGTGGGCTCGCACCGATCACCGGTATCGCATCGGGCTTCGGTGCGTTGGGGCCGGGGCATCGGGCGAATGCGAGCATCGGGCGGGCAGTGCGTCTGTGCCTTTTGAACATCGGTGGTGCAGCGCCTGGCGTGTCCGACATGGCTCTGCTCGGTCATCCAGGAAAGTTCTCCATGTGTCTCGCGGAGGCGGAGAACGAGTCACCGTTCCCGCCGCTGTCGACATGCTGGGGGTATGCGGCCGGTGACGACGTGGTGACCGTGCTCGGCACCGAAGGCCCGCATTCCGTGATGTTTGTGAACGATGCGGATGATCCAGATTCACCGGAGCGGCTGTTGCGCATCCTCGCCGAGGTGGTGGTGAACGCTGGCTCGAACAATCTGTATCTGCGCACGGGCGCGGTCGCGGTGGCGCTGAACCCGGAGCACGCTCGGGTGCTCTCCGGCGCTGGTTGGACGCGTGAGTCGATACAGCAGCGAGTGTTCGACCTGTGTCATGTACCGCGTGGGCGAATTCGCATGCTGAATCCCGCATTCACGCCGCGTGGCGACGATGCCGACATGGTGCGTACGGTGCCGTCACCGGAGCACATCGCGCTGTTCGTGGCCGGTGCAGAGGGGCTGTACTCGGCGGTTTTCCCGTCGTGGTCGGCCGGTGGACACGGCAATGTGGTGGTGCACGAACCGGTGATCACCGGCCAGGCCTGTGAGGTGCCCTTCCTGGCGCGAGATTAGGCCGACCCTTTGCGCTGATTGAGCAACGATCGGAATCGAGCAAGTTCATCCTCGGTGATTGGAACAACGTTGTCATCTGCGGGGAACACGCCTGATTCGACGTCGGTGCGGAACTCGCTGAACGCGGCCACGCGCTCGGCCTGAAGGCGGGTGTATTCCGCGGCGAAATCTCGATACACCTTTGCGTGTCGCGGCACATGGTCCACCCCGGAGAGATCGCGGTGGCTGGGATCCCCAAGGATGTCCATCGCAAACAGGTACTGGGCATCGCATCCGGCACCTGAGCCCATCGACCACAACGAGAGTCGGTTGAGGCGCGCGCTGATGTCGCTCGCCACTGCTGCGGGTACCACTTCGATCTCGGCAGCGATCGCCCCGGCGTTTTCGAGAGCTACGCATTCGTCGAAAATGCGCAGCGCGCCCTCGGCGCTCTTGCCGACCGCACGAAATCCCCCTGTCCACCCGGCACGTGATGGCACGAGACCCACATGGCCAACGACGGGGATGTACTCCTTGGCGAGGTGCTCAACCCGTTGCATCGACCCGGAGCAATAGATGCAGTCAGCATCAGCCAGCATCATCTCGCCGGCCCAGCGCAAGTGGTCGTCGGCTGAGCCGGCCTCGAGGTGGGAGCGACCGGTGAGGGTGAATAGTGATGGCGCAACTTTTCGATAGAGCGGATCGCTCACGAGTTCGGGAGGTGCCGATGCGATGTCGATTCCGGCCTGCTCGGCGGCGGCAGCTTCGTCGATGGTGAAGATCCGCAACATGGTCAATTGCCGCGTGCCTTTCAATCGTGCGAGATCGGCCACAGTGAGTCGCGAACGTGCCACATGATCACGGTAGTCCCGTTGGCCAGCGCTGGTTGTCGCGGCCACGGCCACAATGTGAGCCAGCGATAGCCTTGGCAGGTAGCACGAATGACACCACATTCTCGCCACCGCATGGGCGAGGGGTGAGTGCCGTTTCCGCCCCCGTAGCTCAGTGGATAGAGCAACGGTTTCCTAAACCGCAGGTCGCACGTTCGAGTCGTGCCGGGGGCGCCGGCGTAGGGTCCCCGCCTGCTGTGGCCAGCTGGGCAATCTGCGCGGAAACACATCTGGGTCGAGGGCGTCGTACGCTTGGCTCATGCAGCGACGAATCCTGATCGCAGGAGCGAGCGGGTACGTCGGAGGTCGCCTTGCGCCATCTCTCACCAATCTTGGCTACGACGTCGTCTGCCTCGCGCGTGATCCCACCAAATTCTCCGGGGTTCCGTGGGCAACACACGCTGAAATCCTCAGGGGCGATGTCTTAGATGCCGGATCTGTTGAATCGGCGTGTGTCGGTGTTGACACGGTGTTCTATCTGGTGCACTCAATTGGCACGGCCGGCGACTTCAGTGACTCGGACCGTCGCGGCGCGGTCAACGTCGTTGGTGCTGCGCGACGTGCGGGTGTGAAGCGGATCGTGTACCTCGGCGGGATCATCCCGCCTGACACCGAAGACGTATCCAAACATCTCGCGTCGCGAGCAGAGGTTGGGCAAATTTTCCTTGACTCATCCGTCCCGGCCGTCGTACTCCAGGCGGGGGTGATCATCGGATCGGGGAGCGCCTCGTTTGAGATGCTTCGCTACTTGACGGAGCGACTCCCAGCCATGGTGACGCCACGATGGGTCGACAGCAAGGTTGCCCCGATCGCAGTGCGCGACGTTCTACGTTGTCTGATTGCCGCCGTTGATTTACCGGATGGGTTGAATCGGCAATTTGATATCGCAGGCCCAGAAGTCATGACCTATCGGGACATGATGCATCGGTACGCGCGTGTTGCCGGACTTGGTCGACGATTGATCATCCCGATCCCGGTTCTGACCCCCAGGCTGTCAAGCCACTGGGTGAATATTGTGACGCCGGTACCTCGTGCAATTGCGGTGCCTCTTGTGGAGTCTCTTCGTAACTCGGTGGTGCCACGCGAGCGTGACCTGCAGGCCCTGATTGGTTTGACACCGATCGGATATGACGAGGCGGTGAGATTAGCGCTCGAGAAAATCCAGCAGGGATCGGTCGAGACCCGATGGTCAGATGCGTCGTGGCCGAATGCCCCGTCCGATCCGCTCCCGAGTGATCCAGTATGGGCCGGGGGCGATGTTGAGATAGATGAACGCGACCGCCACGTCGATGCATCGCCCATGGATGTATGGAAAGTGGTAGAGGGCATCGGCGGTGAGCGAGGCTGGTACTCGTTCCCGCTGGCTTGGGCGGTGCGTGGTTTTCTTGATCGTCTTATCGGCGGAGTCGGCCTGCGGAGAGGTCGTCGTGATCCCGACTATTTGCATGTTGGCGAAGCCCTCGACTTCTGGCGGGTGGAAGCACTCGAACCCGGACACCTCCTGCGTTTGCGAGCCGAGATGCGTCTTCCTGGACGAGCATGGCTTGAATTCCGTGTTGAGTCGGACGGCGCCGGTTCTCGTATCTTCCAGCGCGCGACGTTCACACCACGAGGTATCGCCGGCAAAATCTATTGGTGGTCGGTGTGGCCCTTCCACGGGATCGTGTTTGAAGGCATGCTTCGGAACATGTCGCGCACAGCTGAGGCACGCCCGCGCGTGTGACCGCACCAGTGACGCTGAGGTGCTGCTTTTTGAGGTCGATATGCGCCGCGGGTGCAGGTGTGATCACACGCAGCGGTTACGCATCG
>RFST01000054.1 GCA_009923855.1 Actinomycetota bacterium | reverse complement strand
CCAGCAACAACAGGAACACCAACACGCCGCGGCGAGAGCACAGACCTATCCATGCCCCTGACGATCGGCGCCCGAGCACAGCCCCACCCGGGCGAAACCAACCCAGGTGGAGGTCAAAACATCCCAACCTCATGGGATGTTTACTCCCTTCAATGCCCAGGTTCCCTGCATCGTTGTCGAGCCCGGGCACAGCGTCAGGTTGCTGACCGATCAGCGATCGGAACCAACGTGCGGGCCGTGCTCGGCCATTGCTCAATTCTTCTTCTTGCCGGCACCACCGGCAAAGGCGACCCCACCAACCCGCTACTCGCCGACATCACCACCCAAGTCACCATCACACCCAGCGCGAAACGAGGACCACGCCGACCACGATGGGCCGCATAACCAGCAGATGCGAACGATGACCAACGTGACCATCATGGCGATCCCAGCCGAGGTACAGACCTATCTCGACGACGTCAACGCCCGCGTCCGCAAAATCACTGCAGCGTTACACGAAGCCCTCACCGAGCTTGGCTGTAACTCGTAGGTCAAAACGATCTACATCGGATACGACATCAACGGCGAAAAGACCGCCGCTGAAGGAATCCAACCTTGGCTGCATCCAGATTCGAAACCCTGTGATCTTTGAATCGGGCTCCGTGTGAAACCTGAGCAACCCGCTCCCCCGGAACCCAACAAACACAACGTCTAATCTTTTCTTCTAACACCCCGCCACGGAGACGCCCGTCTGTTCGGCGCGTAACATCGCGCCATGGCTGCGGCAAGCACACCCGGGCGTTCGGGCGACAAATCGTTGTCGGTGCGCGTCCGCCTCCTTGAGGCCACCATCGCTGCCATCGAGGAATCCGGCGAAGCGGGTGTGCGCATCGACCGAATCTGTGATGACGCCCATGTGGCCAAGGCCTCGCTATACCACTCCTTCGGTGACCGCGACGGCCTCATCACCGCGGCCCAGGCCGAGCGTTACCGGCGAGCCGTGCGCGGCCAGATCGATGAGTACGTGCTGTCGATCCGCCAGTGCCACACCCGCGACGAGTTCGCCCAACTGCTCCGCGACTGGGTCACCGGCCTCACCGATGAGCGCGGGGTGGCCCGACGACGAATCCGAGTGGACGTGCTAGGCAGTTCGGTGTCGCGCCCATCGTTGCGCGACCAACTCGCCGAAGTCGACCAACAAGTCGCCCGCGAAGTGGCTGCCCTGTTGTTGATCGCCCACGACCGCGGATGGATCAACATGCCCTTCGATCTCGAGACCGCTGCGATGTGGTGGTACGGCATGTTGAACGGTCGCTACATGCTCGAACACACCGCCGACGCAGCACGACTCGCCGAGTGGGATCGCATCGCCACCACCGCCATGCTGGCCGTGGTCTTCACCGACGACCCACCGACCAGCTGACATCTCACCTGGTGTGGAGGGCCGCACAGTCGATCGCGCCTAGCATCGCCCCCGTGACCGACGCCTCATCCCACGACGAACATCTCGTGTGGATGACCCAAGCTCTTGACGAGGCCCGTGCCGCACTCTCCCATGATGACGTGCCGGTGGGTGCTGTGGTGGTACGCAACGGCGAGGTGATCGCCGCTCGTCATAACGAACGCGAACTCACCGGTGACCCCACCGCGCACGCCGAGGTGCTGGCACTGCGCGATGCTGCACAGGTGGTGGGCCATTGGCGCCTTGATGACTGCACGCTGGTCGTCACCTTGGAACCATGCGCCATGTGTGCCGGCGCACTGGTGAACGCACGTGTCGGTCACCTCGTCTACGGCGCAACCGACCCGAAAGCGGGGGCGGCCGGCAGCTGTTTCGACCTTGTGGATTCTCCGGTGTTGAACCATCGCGTCAGCCGCACGGTTGGCGTGGCCGACGACGAATGCGGCCGCCTGTTGCGCGAGTTCTTCGCCGCTCGTCGACCGTGACACCCTCGTGCACCATCGCAAGCAGCACCGTGGTCGGGTCGCCATCGCGATGCACGCCGATAGCCTCCGCGGACGGAAGGATGCCAGAGCGGACGAATGGGACGGCCTCGAAAGCCGTTGAGGCCTTCGGGTCTCCGTGGGTTCGAATCCCACTCCTTCCGCCACACCGGCGGGTCACTCACCCGCAGTCGGTGTTGTCGTCGGGAGGCGACAGGTCGACCAGGTAGTCGTTGACCACGTCGATCACACACGAGTTGAGCCCGTAGCCGGTGTGCTCCTCGGCATCGACCACCACCAAACGTCCATCGTCGAGCGCTGCGGCCATCGCCCGGGTGGACGCCAACGGAGTGGCCGGGTCGCCGGTGGTGCCGATCACCACGATGGGGCCCGCGCCAACACCGGTCACCTCGGCACGATCATCAGCAGGTGCAGGCAAGAACCCACAGAACGGCACCCCCACCGAGCCGTCAGGCACCAACCTCGGAGCCACCTCGCGGTACCGCTGCACCAGTGCATCCTCGTCATCGGGGCTCAGGCGTTCGGTGGTGTCGGCACATGAGATCACCTGAAACGCTTCGAGTTCGTTACCCCATGTGCCATCGCCAGCGCGTTGGAAATACGAGTCGTGCAGCGCGAGCAGACCCGACCCATCACCGCGCGCTGCATCAGCAAGTGCGCGTTCGAGCCGCGGCCAGAAACTCTCTGAATACATCGCTTGGATCACCGCGTTGATCCCCACTGCGAGATTCGCTGGCGGTCGCGACGCATCGGTGGGCACCGGATCGGCATCGAGTTGTGCCATCAGGGCATCAAATGCACCCTCGGCGTCGCCGTCATTGTGGAACGCACACGCCGAGCGAGCGCTGCATGAGGCCAGAAACCGGCCGAGCGACGCCTCGAAACCGGTGAGTTGCTGCAATGTGGACTCCACCGGGTCGGCATCGGGATCGGCGGCGCCGTCGAGCACCGCGGCCCGCACCGAATCGGGGAACAACGTGGCCCAGGTGGCACCCAGTTCGCTGCCGTAGGAGAACCCGAAATAGGTCACCTGCTCTTCGCCCAGACCACGCCGCAGCCAATCGATGTCGGCTGCGGTGTGATTGGTGCCGAGAAAGGCGATGAGGTCGCCAACCTCGGTGGTGCAGCGATCGGCGAACTCTTGAGACCGTGCCAACAACGTGGCACGTTCGTCGTCGGTTTCCGGTGTGATATCGATCTCGGCGAAATACGGGTCGTAGTCATCGATGCAATCGACCACCGGGCGGCTCTCACCGGTGCCGCGCGGATCCCACCCGATGATATCGAAACGCTCAATGATCGCGTCGTCCCACACCTGATCGGCGTACTGGGCGTAGATCGACCCGCCGAACCCCGGCCCACCCGGGTTCACGAACATCACACCGATGCGATCATCAGGTGATGTGGCCCGGTGACGAGCCACGAACAACTCCAGCGTGCCGGCTCTGTGATCGGTGTGGTCGATCGGCGCCTCCACCACCGCGGTGTCCACTCCCCCACCAACCTCCACCCAGTCGATCTGCGGCGACAGCGCATCATCGAACATGTCACGAACCGACGTGGCCGCGGGCTCCGTGGTCGACGACGTATCCACTGTTGATGGTGCTGGAGCGGTGGTGGTGACCACCGTCGTTGCTGCAGCGGAGGTGTTGTCGGTGTCGGTCACATCGGCGTCAATCACCGTTGGGGCATCACCCCCGCCACAGGCCGCCATGACGGCCAGCGCCACACACATCGACACAACCGGGCGCCACCGCATCGGGTCATCGTAGGTGGGTCGTAGCCTTGGGGTCATGCGGATGGGCCCCCACCACCTGATGCCTCGCGACACCGACGCCGTGCGCGACGCACATCTCGCCGACGGCACAGCGCGTCGCGTGTGGGGATTTGCACGCCCCTACCGCGGCACCATCACAGTGTTTCTGGCGTCAATCCTGATCGCTGCGCTCGCCGCTCTGGTGCCACCGCTGGTGGTGCGGGCCATCTTGGACGATGCGATCCCCGATGGCGACCGCGGCCTCATCGTGATCCTCGCTGCCGTCGCCGTGCTGGCCGCACTCGGCGATGCCGCGCTGCAGATCCTGCAACGCTGGTGTTCGGCCCGCATCGGCGAAGGGCTCATCGCCGACCTGCGCACCACCTTGTACGACAAGGTGCAACGCCTGCCGATCGCATTCTTCACCCGCACGCCAACCGGGTCGATCACCGCGCGACTGAACAACGACGTTGTCGGCGCTCAAAGCGCCCTCACCTCCACCCTCGGGTCGGTGGTGTCGAACGTGGTGGTGCTGCTCACCACCTTGGTCACCATGGCCGCACTCGAATGGCGCCTCACCGCCATGGCTCTGGTGGTGCTGCCGCTGTTCATCGTGCCGGCCAAACGTGTGGGTCGACGACTGCAGGACATCTCACGCGAACAGATGACCCACAACGCGTCGATGAACACCCAGATGACCGAACGCTTCAACGTGTCGGGTGCTCTGCTGGTGAAACTGTTCGGTGATCGCCAACGTGAACTCGACACCTTCACCGCGCGTGCCCACGCCGTGCGGGATGCCGGTGTGCGCTCGGCCATGTTGGGACGCGTGTTCTTCGTTGCTCTCGGTCTGGTGGGCGCGGTGGGCACCGCCGCCATCTATGGCGTCGGCGCGTTGATGGTGGTGGACGGCAGCATCTCCACCGGCACTCTCGTTGCTCTGGCCGCGCTGGTGACGCGCATCTACCAACCCCTCACCGGGTTGACGAATGCCCGGGTGGATCTGATGACCTCGCTGGTGAGTTTCGAGCGGGTGTTCGAAGTGCTCGACGCGCCCGAACCGATTACCGATGCACCATCGGCGATCGACCTGGTGAACCCCACCGGGGCGATCGCTCTGCGCAATGTGGTGTTCCGCTACCCGGCAGCCGACGACGTGGCGGTGCCCACCATGGAACAGCAGGCGGTGCCCGGCGCCGACCCCGACCGCGATGTGTTGTGCGGCGTGTCGCTCGACATCACCCCGGGCGAGACCGTGGCCATCGTCGGTGCATCCGGGGCAGGAAAATCCACTCTGGTATCGCTGATTCCGCGCCTCTACGACACCACCGACGGCGCGGTGTGCATCGACGGCACCGACGTGCGCCGGCTCACCCTCACCTCATTACGTGACGCGATCGGTGTCGTCGCCCAAGACCCGCATCTGTTCCATGTGTCGATCGCCGACAACCTGCGTTTCGCGCGGCCCGATGCCAGCGACGATGAACTGGTGGCGGCCTGCACCGCTGCGCGAATCCACGACACGATCGCCGCCCTCCCCGACGGCTACGACACCGTGGTGGGCGAACGCGGCTACCGCCTAAGCGGCGGCGAGAAACAGCGCCTTGCCATCGCCCGACTGTTGCTGAAAGACCCCGCGATCATGATTCTCGACGAGGCCACCAGCCATCTCGACAACGACAACGAAGCCCGGGTGCAGGCCGCACTCGACACCGCATTGGATGGCCGCACGGCCATCGTGATCGCACATCGGTTGTCGACGGTGCGGGCCGCCGATCGCATCGTGGTGCTCGACGCCGGCCGGATCGCTGAAGAAGGCACCCACGACGCACTCGTGGCCGCCGGCGGGCTGTATGCCCAGCAGTTGGCGGCCGGCGAACTGTTGTCGTCGACCTAGCCCGGCCGCCTATCACCCACCACCGAACGAACCTCCGACACCGGTGGCGTTGCGTTCAGGTGGCGACCGGATAGGCCACCTGGCAGAAACCGTGGTTGCAGTATCCGCGCGGGTTCTTATGCAGATAGCCCTGGTGGTAGTCCTCGGCGTAATAGAACACCCCGTCACCCGCAGCTGATGCGTCGCAGATCTGCGTGGAGATCGTGCCGTGGCCACCTGCGGTGAGCGCCCGTTGGTACATATCGGCCGATGCCTGCACGGCGGCGAGTTGCTCATCAGTGGTGGTGAACACCGCCGAGCGGTACTGAGTGCCGATGTCGTTGCCCTGCCGGTTCGGCGTGGTCGGGTCGTGGTTCTCCCAGAACGCCGCCATCAAGGTGGGCACATCGACAACCGCAGGGTCGTAGACCACCAGCACCGATTCGGTGTGGCCGGTGCGCGCAGTACACGTTTCTTCGTAGTTGGGGTTCTCGGTCCATCCACCCATGTAGCCCACCGCGGTGGTGTGCACCCCGGGGATCTGCCAGAAGATGCGTTCTGCACCCCAGAAACACCCCATTGCCACATACAGCACCTGATGCCCCTCGGGCCACGGGCCAACAGTTGGGGTGCCCAGCACCACGTGCGTGCCGTCCACCGGCATGGGCGTGACGCGACCCGGCAGCGCCTGTTCGGCAGTGATCATCTCGGTCTTTGACCCGAACAACATGGCGGCGACACTACGACGCCAATCGGTGCAGTGCCATGCGGTGCGCACGACGGCAGAATCTGCCCATGGCCGCCGTCAGCATCCGCGATATGACTCCGAGCGATCTCGAGTGGGCACACGATCTGAACCAGGCGAACGTGCCCGAGGTCGGCGCCGAGACACCCGCCGCATTTGCCCATCTACTCGATGTTGCAGCCGTAGCACTCGTCGGCGAGCTCGACGGCGCACCCGCAGCGATGGCGATCGCCATGCTGGCCGGGGTCGACTACTCCAGCACCAACTACGCCTGGTTCTGTGAGCGGTATGCCCATCCGCTGTATCTCGACCGGGTAGCGGTGGCGGCCACCGCCCGACGACACGGCCTCGGCCGAGCGCTGTATGCCGAAGTGGAACAACGGGGCCGACAGGTGGCGCCCGACGTGGAAGCGTTCTGCTTGGAGGTCAACACCAACCCGCCGAATCACACCTCGATGGCATTTCACCATGCTCTCGGATTCGTCGACCTCGCCGAACGCGATACTCCCAAGGGTGTGCGGGTGATGATGATGTCGCGACCGCTGGCCTGACCACCTCAGGCAGCGAGAACTGCCAGGCGTTCCATCGCCTTGGTGATCACCTCGGGACGTTTGCAGCAGGCGAACCGCACCAGGTGACGGCCGCGCGCCGGGTCGACGTAGAACACCTGATTCGGCACCGCGACCACACCGCAGCGATGCGGCAGCTCCTCACAGAACGCCATGCCGTCACCGTCGGCGCGTAGCGGGGTGATGTCGACCGTGGTGAAGTAGGTGGCTTCTGACGGGTACACGACGAACCCGGCGGTGCGCAGCCCGTCAGCGAGCAGGTCACGGGTGTGCTGCAGACCTGCGGCCAGGCTGGTGAAGTACTCATCGCCAAGACGCAGACCGACCGCCATCGCTGGTTGGAACGGCGCACCATTTACATAGGTGAGGAACTGTTTGGCGCTCATCGCCGCTCGCACGATGGGCGCCGGACCGCACATCCATCCCACCTTCCAGCCGGTCGTGTGGAAGGTCTTGCCGCCCGACGAGATAGTGAGGGTGCGCTCCGCCATACCCGGTAGCGAGGCCATCGGCACGTGACGGCGACCGTCGAAGAGCAGATGCTCGTACACCTCATCGGTGATCACCATCAGATCGTGGGTGCGCGCCACGTCGGCGATGTCGTCCATTTCCTCTGCCGTGAACACTTTGCCGGTCGGGTTGTGCGGAGTGTTCAACAAGATGGTGCGGGTGCGTGGCCCCACCGCTGCGCGCAGCTGTGCGGGGTCATAGCGGTACCCGTCCGGTGTGGGCTGCAAGGTGACGGGCACCACCGACGCACCAGCCAGTGCGATGCAAGCGGCATAGGAGTCGAACATCGGCTCGAACACGATCACCTCATCGCCGGTTTCGAGCGTGCCGAGCAGCGCACCGGCGAGCGCCTCAGTGGCACCGGCGGTGATCAACACCTCGGTGTCGGGATCGAACTCGAGACCGTGAAACCGCAGTTGATGCTCGGCCACGGCATGGCGTAGATCGGCGATGCCGAGACCCGGTGGGTACTGGTTCTGGCCCGACCGGATGGCATTCACCGCGGCGTCGAGCACCTCTGGCGGGCCGTCGGTATCGGGAAATCCTTGGCCGAGGTTGATGGCCCCAGTCTCCGCAGCGAGCGCGGACATCCGCGCGAAGATCGTGGTGCCAAACCCGGCGAGGCGAGAGGTGAGCGGGTCGCGCACACCGCGAGCCTAGGTGGCGACCATCGGCGGGCCGCGCAACCAGATGCCGCCCGATGCACTGCCGACGCGCGGCTCCGCATCACCGAATGTGGCGACGTCACCTGTGCCACCGCCACCTCGACCAGCACCGATGTGCCCGCATTGGCGGCCGCCTCGGTGGTGGCACGTGATGCTGCTCTGTTGAGTGCCGTGCGGGTGGTCGATGGCGATGGCAGCGGTGTGCATCTGCACCGCCGGGTCTACACCGCGCTCACACCGAACGGCTGGTGATCGCCACCGAGTGAATTGCAGCGGCGACCTCGTCGGGATGCGACAGCACCAACAGGTGCGGGCCGTCGATCTCGATGATGCGCCAGTCGGGGCGTGCGCGCACCGCGGCGGCGTAGATCTCGAACGGCGTGGCATCGGGTCCGGTGGCGCGCACGTACACGGTGGGCAGGTCGACCGGCAGGTCCACGTGCCACGGCGCGGTGGTCGTGGCCAGCGAGTGCTCCACCAGCCCGGCGCAGATCCGGGCTAGTTCCTCCTCACCACCCACCATGTCGGCATCAAGGCGGAAGCCGTCGAAGGCGACCATGCCGTGAGCGGGTGTGCCCACCGTGGCGCCGCCGCCGTCGAGCACCGGGGCGTGGGCATCCACGTAGACCATCGCCCCAATGCGATCGGCCACTTCGGGCCATACCCGGGTGATCACCCGGCCGCCGTAGGAATGCCCCACCAGCACCACATCGTCCAGGTCGTGGGCACGTATCGCATCGACCACGTCAGCCACATGGTCATCGAGCGTGATGTGCGGGCCCGACTCAGCGGAACGCGTCCCATGCCCCATGAGATCGGGGGCGATCACCCGATGACCGTGAGCGCGCAATCGGCTCGCCACACCAGCCCAGCTATCGGCCCCGAACCACGCGCCGTGCACCAACACGATGTCGCGAGGAGACACAGGATGTGGGTGCTCAGTCATTGGACAACCTGGAGGAGATGGGCATCGCAGCGCAGGGTACGGCACGAGATTGCATCGACGCGGCCAGTGTGCTCATGTTGAGCGACCGCGGCGCGTACCGATAGCGTACGCACAGCGGCAGTTTGTCCGTCAGCCGGGCGCCAGCCCGTTTACGTCACTGAGGAGCACACCATGACCGACACCAGCGCACTCCCGCAGCGGCTGCACCACACCGCCTACTGCACCAAGGACCAAGAGGCCACCCGTGCCTTCTACGAGGGCATCATCGGACTGCCGCTGCTCGCAACCTGGTCGGAGCAGGATGAACTATTCGGTGCCGTGCGCACCTACTGCCACACGTTCTTCGGCCTCGGCGACGGCAGCGCACTCGCCTTCTTCCAATTCGCTGATCCCGAAGATCAGGCCCTGTTCGACCCTGAACTGCTCCCATCGCCGTTCCGGCATATCGCTCTGAAGGTCACCGCCGATGTGCAGGCCGATATCGAGTCGCGCCTCACCGACGCCGGCTGGCTGCCCGAGCAGACCTTCGTCCTTGAGCATGGGTACTGCCGCTCGTTGTACACCACCGACCCCAACGGCATGGTGCTCGAATTCACCGTCGACCACCCCTCCGCCGACGAGATCAACGCCGACCGCTTGGCCGACGCCCACCAGGTGCTCGAGCGCTGGCTGGGCGGCGATCACACGTCGAACAACAACTACCGCTGAGTCGACGTGTTCGGACGCTGCGCGGCTCCCGGTCGCACGACCGGGAGCTGTTGCACGTACGACCATTCCTCGGTGATGGCCGCCGACGCGGCCAACAACCGCGGCAGGTACTGCCCAAGCAGCGTGTCCATCGATGTCTCCGCAGCGTGCACCGTGACATTCAGCGCTGCAACCACCGCACCCGATGCATCTCGCACCGGCGCCGCCACCGAGCGGATACCCACCGACAACTGTTCATCGGACACCGCGAAACCCTGCTGGCGCACCTCGGCCAGCACCTGGTCGAGATCGGCCCTAGCCGGATCCACTCGTGGCACCACACCCGATTCCGATCCGAGCGCCAGCACGCGATCCAGTTCGTCTGAGTCGAGATCGGCGAGCAGCACCCGACCCATCGACGTGGCAACCGCCGGGAAACGAGTTCCGATGGTCACCACAAGGGCGATGATCTTGGGCACCGCCACCCGCGCCACATACACGATGTCGCTGCCATCGAGTTGGGCCATCGACGACGACTCACGGGTCGCCGCGACGAGTTCTTCCATGTGTGGACGTGCCACATCCCACATGCCGAGCGCCGAGATGTACGACGCACCCAACTCCAGGGTGCGTGCGGTCAGCGAGTACACACCGTCGGCACTGCGGGCATACCCCAACTCTTCCAGGGTGATCAACAGCCGGCGCGCTGTCGGTCGCGCCAAACCGGTGCGGGCGGCCACCTCACTCACGGTCATTGCCATGGAGGTCGGCCCGAATGCGCGCAACACGTCGATCCCACGTGACAGCGCTTCGACGAAGTCCCTGCTGCGTTCCACTTCGCCCATCGCACCTCGCCTCCGTC
>RFST01000053.1 GCA_009923855.1 Actinomycetota bacterium | reverse complement strand
GCACCTCATTGCCCTTATCCACTGCCCACCCGATGGTGACGGGTCTGGCGTGTTCGAAGTGACCGTCACCCGCGACCCCGACCCGGCCACGGTCACCGACGCAGAACCCATCGCTCGCAATGTGGCACCGTTCACGGTGGAACCTGGACGCTTCACCTACCGCCTGGTCAGGGCAGAGATCGTCTTCGATGAACCCGGCACCGTCTACGCGCATTGCCGCATCGGGCATGGTGCGGTCACCACCGTTCCGCTCACTCTGCTGGACACGACCACCTCCTGAGCCATGTGGCGCACGGGTGCTGATCTCACACGGTCACCACAACTACGCTCGCCCGAGTGAGCAGCGACGCCCCTGACCGACTCGATCCAACTATCGACGAACGCGCGGTGGCCGTCATCCGCGGTATCGCCATGGACGGGCCTGCGGCTGCCAATAGCGGCCACCAGGGCACAGCGATGGCTCTCGCTCCGCTTGGCCACGTGCTGTACAGCCGTGTGATGCGACACGATCCCAGCGACCCGACATGGCGTGACCGCGACCGTTTCATCCTCTCGGCCGGACATGCCTCGATCCTTCAATACGCCCTGTTGCATCTCAACGGCTACGCCGTCAGTGCCGACGACCTGCGCGCCTTTCGCCAATGGGGGTCGGCCACACCCGGCCACCCCGAGGCAGGCCATACCCCGGGAGTGGAGGTCACGACCGGACCGCTCGGCCAGGGCATTGCCAACGCGGTCGGCATGGCCATGGCCGAGGCCAACCTCCGGGCGCGCTTCGGCTCGGACCTCGTGAACCACCACACCTGGGTCATCGCAGGTGATGGCTGCTTGATGGAGGGCATCAGCCACGAGGCCGCCTCCCTGGCCGGACATCTCGGCCTCGACCACCTGGTGTGCGTATTCGATGACAACCGCATCACCATCGATGGGCCAACCGACCTCACCGTCGACGATGACGCCGCAGCGCGTTTCCGCTCGTACGGGTGGAACGTCATCGACGCGGGTGAAATCGGCGAGGACCTCGATGCGCTTGAAGCCGTACTGAACGAGGCTCGCGACCACCGCGGCGCACCCACCCTCGTCGTTCTGCGCACCCATATCGGCTTCCCCTCCCCCGACCACACCGATTCCGCAGCTGCCCATGGCTTGGCATTCGGCGCCGACGACATCGCCCGCACAAAAGAGATCCTCGGGCTTGACGGCACACCATTTGAGCTCCCGGCCGACGTCGTCGATGCCACGCAAGCGCACGCCATGTCACGCGGCGCCAGCGCACACGCTCAATGGCAGCAACGGGCGGCCGCTGCGGGCCAGCCATGGAACGACCTCGTTCATTCATCGCCAGTCGATGTCGCCACGTTGCCCACATGGTCTGCGGGTGACAAGGTCGCCACGCGCAAAGCGATTCAGGCATGTATCGATGCCTCCGTCGATTCCCTACCCGGGTTGCTGATCGGGTCTGCTGACCTCACCGGCAACACGGGCACCAAGGCCGCAACGTTCACCCCAATGACCCGTGATGACCACGCCGGCCGCCAGATTCATTACGGCGTTCGCGAACATGCCATGGGCGCCGCGATGGTCGGCATGGCCCGCCACGGCGATATCTGCGCGGTCGGTGGAACCTTCTTCGTGTTTGCCGATTACATGCGCCCTGCCATCCGCCTCGCGGCCCTTTGCTCTGCACCATGCGTGTTCGTCTTCAGCCACGACTCGGTTGCTGTTGGCGAAGACGGACCCACCCATCAGCCGGTCGAGCATCTCGCCTCCCTGCGGGCCATGCCCGGTCTCGAGGTCATTCGGCCAGCGGACGCGAACGAGACCGCTGCTGCGTGGGTGATCGCCACTCAGAGCATGGGGCCGGTGGCGATGATTCTGAGCCGCCAGGACATTACCGTGGTGACCGACGGCAGCGCTGTGCACACCGGTGCCGGCATCGTGGTCAATGTCCCCGACCCGGCCGTGATCCTCATCGGCACCGGCGCCGAGGTGTCGGTCTGCGTGGATGCCGCCGCGGCTCTCAACGATAGAGGCGTCGCCACGCGGGTCGTATCGATGCCCAGTTGGGAACGGTTCAGCGAATGCGATCCCTCCGAACAGGCAGCGGTCCTCACCCCGGGCATTCCCACCGTGTCGGTCGAGGCCGGCGTCAGCTTCGGCTGGGAACGCTGGTCCGACCGCCATGTCGGCATCGATCGTTTTGGCGCGAGTGCACCAGGTGGAGAAGTGCTCGAACGACTCGGCATCAGCGTCGAGGCGATCACCACGGCGGTCGACGACGTTCTGGGTCACGCGTGATGGTTGATCTGCACGCGCTCCACCGCGACGAGGGCCACAGCATCTGGGTGGACGACCTCTCCCGCTCGATGCTCCAGACCGGCCGACTCGACGCCCTCATCGCCGACGGCGTTCGTGGACTGACATCGAATCCTGCGATCTTTGCCACGGCTATGGCCGGCGGTGAGGAATACGCCGACCAGTTCCGCAGCCTGGTCTCAAGCGGTCACAGCGTTGAAGAGGCCTACTGGGACATGGTGATTGATGACATCACCGCAGCATGCGATCGCTTTGCCGCCCTCTACGAGGCCTCAGATGCGACCGATGGGTTTGTGTCGGTGGAGGTCGACCCACGACTCGCCCACGACACGAGCGCCACCATCGCTGCAGGCCGCGACCTCGCTGCACGGATCGCTCGACCGAATGTGATGATCAAGGTGCCTGCGACACCGGCGGGCCTACCGGCGATCACCGCGCTCATCGGTGACGGGATCAATGTGAATGTGACCTTGATCTTCTCTCTGCAGAGATATGCCGAAGTCATGGAGGCTCATATCGCCGGACTGGAGGTGGCCACGCAGGCCGGTCGTGACCTGTCCCGCATCGCCGGCGTCGCCAGTTTCTTCATCAGTCGCGTCGACACCGAGGTCGACGCCCGACTCGGCCCATCCCATCCGCTGCGAGGCACCGCTGCACTCGCCCAAGGGCGATTGGCCTTCGCCGCGTTCACATCCACCTTCGATGGGCCGCGATGGGAAAGCCTCGCAACCGCAGGGGCGCGAGCCCAGCGCCCCCTGTGGGCGTCTACCGGCACGAAAGACCCCGCCTACTCCGACGTGGTCTATGTCGATGGCTTAATTGGACCCACCAGTGTGAACACCCTGCCCCCCGCCACCCTGGCGGCGTTCACCGACCACGGAACAGCGCGGAGGACCATCGACACCAGCCCCGAGGCAACCGCACGCACGTGGTCGGAACTTGCTGACGCGGGTATCGACATGGCCGAGGTTGCCGAACTTCTTGCGGACCGTGGCGTGAGCGCCTTTGTCGACAGCTTCGACGGCATCTTGGCAACGTTGGACGACGCTGCGCCGGGTTCTGATCGCTGAGAGCCTCACGGAATTCAGCTCCGCACAGCCACTTACTCCTGCGCGCTCGCGAGGCCAGACAGGAGCATCGCTGCCTTGTCCACGGAGCGACGCGCACGCACCAACACCCGGTCGGCATCAGGTCGCTCTGCCCCGTCAGCGGCGGCCTCACGAAGAATCTCGAACGACAGATCCTCGATTGCTTCAGCAACAGCTGTGAGCCGCTCGGATAGTTCGGCCGCGGTGGATGCGATCTGTGCCATCAAGCGATCGTAGGCTCGCGATGTGACAGCGACCGAGCCCCACATAGCCCCCGACACGCCGACCACGACCATCGACGCGGAGTACACACGGCTCCGATCAGCTGCCGATGACGGTGTCATGCACAGCCATGATGAACGCCGGCGGGCGTTGCGAGCCCTGCGCGACATGCTTGTCACCGGCACCAGTGATGCCGAGGCTGCCCTTGCCGCAGACCTCGGAAAGTCAGCCATCGAGAGTTGGATGACCGAGATCGGATTCACCATCGGTCAGATCGACCATGCGCTGGACCATCTCGATCACTGGGCGCGCCCCCGTCGGGTGCGTCTTCAGATGACTCTGCGGCCGGGATCAGCTCGCATCGTGCCAACCCCACTCGGTCTGGTCGGCATCATCGCACCGTGGAATTACCCACTGCAGTTGACCCTTGCCCCACTCGTCGCTGCGATCGCAGCCGGCAATACCGCCATGGTGAAACCGTCGGAACTTGCGCCGGCAACATCGGCGTTCCTGGCCGACCGTCTCCCCGCAGCGGTCGGCAACCATGTCGGGGTGGTGACCGGCGGTGTCGAACCAACGAGCGCAATGCTCGAGCACCGCTTCGACCACATGTTCTATACCGGTGGGGCGCGGGTTGCCCGAGTCGTTGCTGCAGCAGCCGCCCAGCACCTCACCCCCACCACCTTGGAACTGGGTGGGAAGTCCCCGGCGATCGTTACCGAATCTGCCGACCTGCGTATCACGGCACGCCGAATCGCATGGGGGCGGTTCGTCAACGCTGGCCAGACCTGTGTGGCTCCCGACTACGTGCTCGTTCCTCGCCACCTTCGCGACGGCTTTGTGCAGCACCTCGTCGATGCCGTTGGTGATCTCTATGGCCCCGACCCATCAGCATCGGAGGATTACGGCAAGATCATCAACACTCACCATCTCTCACGTCTCGTCGGCTATCTCGCCGAAGACGGGGCTGGGCAGATCGTCATCGGTGGTAGCGCCGACCCCGATCGACGCCATCTCGACCCGACCGTCGTGATCGACCCGGACCCGTCAACTGCGTTGATGACCGATGAGATCTTCGGACCCATCCTGCCCGTGGTGACCTACGACGACCTCGACGACGCGATCGCCCAGATCCGCTCGCGCCCACATCCATTGGCGCTGTACCTATTCAGCACCGATGACGACCAGATCGCGCAGGTGACAGCGCGCACCACATCGGGCGGCATGCTGGTGAACCACACCCTGTTGCATCTCGCAGCGGAAGACCTTCCATTCGGTGGGGTCGGCGAGAGCGGGATGGGGGCGTACCACGGCCAAGTTGGTTTCGACACCTTCAGTCATCTGCGTTCGGTCATGCGACGCCCGATGCGCCCCGACCCCTCGCTGATGTATCCCCCCTATAGCACTCTCACACGACGACTGTTGCGCCGTCTGTTCTGACGACACCGACCTGATCGCCGCCTGTCAGCGCGCGGTCCACGGACCCGATGACTCCCCGATCCAACTGAGATAGCGGTGACGGGCTTCGATCACCGCAACAGGGTTCGATGCTGCCGCACGAACGGCCAGCACGGTCGCGGCCACGTCGCGAAGTTCAGCAACGGCCAGAGCGAAACGATCCGCAGAGAGATCCGTCCCATAGCCCCTGGTGTACTGGTCATACACCGATGACGGCACACCCCACCGGCGGGTTTGGGCCAGCATCGGCCCATGGTCCCAGCCTCGCGGGGCCATGGCCAACAAATCCCAATCGATCAGCACAGGGCCGTGGGACCCCATCAGCACATTTGCTGGCTGGAGGTCTCCGTGGCAGATCACCGCATCGTGGTCTACCTCATCACGCCACCACCGATACCCGTCGACCACATGAGTCAATCTGGCGCGAACGCGTTCGTTCACATCGTCGGCGATATCAAGACACGCCGTATCGAGCTCACCGACGAGTTGCTCCAGTTCCCACCACGGCAGCCGTCGGGGATCCGCCACCGGCCACCCATCGGGAAGCTCATCCACACCGACACGGTCGTGAAGTCGGGCAACGATGCGCCCGGTATGCACCCAGTCCACCTCTGCGCCCGCGGTGATATACGCCATGGCCGTCACCCGACGCCCATCAGGAGCGTCGAGTTCATCGATGATCTCCGCAATCGGAATATCTGCATTGCGCAGCACGTCACATAGTTCTCGAGAGGCCGGGGCTCCCGGTACCGGTCGCCCGACTCTGAGCACCACATCACCGCAGCGATAGACGGCGTTCATGCTCATGCGCACCAGAACCGGTGCGGGCAATGACCACTGTCTTGCGACATCGGCGACCCAATCCTCGGCAGACTCTCGATCGCCGAACGGCGCACCGATATACGGCGCCCCGACCACGGGCCCCGATGCTGGCTCACGCATGCTCATCGACCCGAGCGGGACGGTCAGGCATCGCGCGATGCACGGTCGCGCAGAACGACAACCCGCGACGACTCCACTGGTCGGCCATCAACGAGAACCTGATCACCCGGCGCGATGCGATCACTCAGCGACTCGGCACGACCATCGATTCGCGCGCTCAACGCCGCCTCGGTATTCGCCTTGGCAGCGCGCCCCTCCGCAACTGCTGACCGCACGCCATCGACACGTCGACGCACCCCATCGGCGGCCGCCCGACCCACGTTGGCGGGCGCCAGCCGACGAGCGGTCCGTCGCAGTCGGCGCCCGGTGTTACGCATAACCGCCGCGCCGGTTGCCGCACCGGTGACGAACCAGAGAACACGTCGCATCATCGCCGCCCATCCTCAGTACCGGTGCGAACGATTTCAACTCGATCAGCGCCGCGCAATCTGCTCACCGTTCGACGCACACCAGTGACGGTGCCCACGGCCTTAATCACCGGGGTGGCGAATACCCGGCGCGCCGCGCGACCCGAGGTCTCCACGGCCTCAGAAATCGCCTCTGCCGAGCCCAGTACTCGATCGAAGCGCTCGAGATCACGACGGGCATCGGCCACGGCACCGCTCGCTTCATGCGTGCTGCGACGCAATTCATCGATCAGCGGCAGGATCTGCGATCGCATCTCGCCGACTTCTCCACGCAACTGACGTAGTGCATCGCCGACGCGCATCAGCGCCACCGCGAGTGCTGCGAATCCGAACGCGCACAGCACCACCGCCGCAACGAGGATCACATCACCGGTCGTCATCGCCTGCCTCTCTCTTCACCCGCGCCGCCAAATGCGGCTCATCGCCGATCGTACCCGGGGCATACCACAGGCGCTGCGCGAGAACGTCGGGCAGATACTGCTGGTCGAGCCAACCGCCATGATCATGTGGCGATTGGTACGTCGTCCCATGTCCGAGTTGGGCAGCACCGCTGTAGTGCGCATCGCGCAGGTGCGGCGGTACCTCCCCAACGGCTCCGGCGCGAATGTCGTCACGCGCCGACCAGATCGCCCGCGACACCGAGGGACTCTTGGGCGCTGTCGCCACGTGCACCACCGCCTGCGCAAGATTCAATTGCGCCTCAGGAAGCCCGACGAGTTCGAGAGCCTGTGCGGCAGCCACCGCTATCTGCAACGCTGTCGGGTCGGCCATCCCAACGTCTTCGCTGGCGGCGATCACGATGCGCCGCGCGATGAATCGGGGGTCCTCACCTGCCTCGAGCATGCGCGCCAACCAGTAGACGGCCGCATTCGCATCCGAACCGCGCATCGACTTGATGAAGGCCGAGATCACGTCGTAGTGATCGTCTCTGCCATAGCGCAACGCACTGGTACCGAGCGCAGCTTCCACATGTTCGATTGCCACCGGCATATCACCGGCGAGGGCTACCGACACCTCCAGAGAGGTCAGGACCTGACGGCCATCACCACCGGCACGCTCGACAAGGAGATCCAGCGCATCGTCCTGGGCAATTGCACCCTCCGCGGCGAGACCCCGTTCCAGGAGTTCGCGGATGGCCGACGGATCAAGCGGTTCCAGTCGGAACAGGGTCGAACGGCTGCGCAGCGGAGCGTTCACCTCGAAGAACGGATTCTCCGTCGTCGCCCCGATCAACACGATGGTGCCATCTTCCACCGCGGGCAACAGCGCATCTTGTTGTGACCGTGAGAACCGATGGATCTCGTCCAAAAACAAGATCGTGCCCCGACCATGCTCGCCGAGACGTGAACGTGCCGCGTCGATCACACGGCGCACATCGGCGACTCCTGCAGTAACAGCACTGAGCTGCTCGAATGCCGATGACGTGGTGCCCGCAATGGCCAGCGCCAGAGTCGTCTTCCCTGTGCCCGGCGGCCCCCACAAGATGACCGAGGTCAAGCGGTCCGTTTCGACAAGGCGTCGTAGCGGCCGACCAGGCCCAACGAGATGCGCCTGCCCAACAACGTCGTCAATTGTCGATGGACGGCATCTCGCCGCAAGCGGTGAACGGCCACGGAGTCGCTGGGCCGCCGCGTCAGAGAAGAGGTCACCGGCCACGCAGCACCTCGTCATAGGACCGCCGACGAAAGCCCACCACGCCGTCCACGAGTTCGTCCACCGTCATCCACTTCCACGACGAGAATTCGACACCATCGCAGACCGGTTCGACGTCAACGGTGAGGACGCGAAAGCCGAACCAGCGGTGAGCCTGACCCCACACCTCACCGCGCCGGTACTCCTCGGGCAGTTCGTACACCGTCCAACCTCCCAGCGGCCCGTCGAGGGCAACGTCGCCGGGACCGAGTCCGGTTTCCTCTGCAAGTTCTCGCCAAGCAGCCTGCTCTGGCGTTTCGCCGCTATCGATACCTCCCTGGGGAAGCTGCCACGCCCCGGGGGTATCGCAGCGCTCGAACGCCATCAACCGACCAGCGCCATCGTGCACGGCAATGACGACGCCGGCGCGGAATCGAGGGCCTCCCACAACGACGACCCTAGTGGTGAACCTGAACTGCGATCACCGCCGACGGGCTCGGCCCAGGGTGCGTAGCCGGTCGGCGACGTCGGCAAAGGCCGGATCACCAGCAGCGACGGCTTCGAACCACTTGATGGCACCGCTGCGATCACCTGCCCGGTCGTGAAGATCAGCCAATACATACCACTGGCGCAGATGATGATCCCGGACTCGCGTCGGGAGACGCGCAGCCGGTGCCATGACCGCCACCGCGCCCTTCAGGTCGCCGGCATCGGCGAGGGTGCTCGCCGCCACGATCCGACCTTCAGCCGTGATGTCGTGCGGTGGCGACGCTGCTTTCAACTCGTTCCAGAGTTCGGCCACCTCGCCCCGGCGACCCATTGCCCGCAGGCAGTCCATCAGCACCGGCCATAGCGTCACATCGTCAGACAGTGACCGTGCGCGGTCGAGTGACGCCGCAGCAGACCGCCAGTTCCCCATCCGGTAGTTGGCCAGACCGATCAGTTCGTGCACCGCAGCGACATCGCTCAGTTCCTTGACGATGGAGTTGCCGATACGCCGAGCATCGCCGAAGCGCTCCCGCTCAAGCGCACCGAACCCGTCGATGAGACGCTCACGCATTCGCGTTGCACGGGCAGACGACGATGTGGTCTCCGCGATTCTCGCCGCCGTGGCCGGATCGAGCTCACCACGGTCGGCAATAGTGCGTGATCGGCGCACGGCGTCTGACGCCGCGGAGCGCAGGGCATCGTCTGCATCCACGCTGTCGAACACCTCATCTGGTCGGCCGATCTCATCGATCGGGCCGAGGTCCTCCCAGCGCTCCTGCTCGGGCGGACCGGACTCATTTTGTGGTTTGCGCACCCCGCCGCCGCGTGCACGCACCTCCGCCGCACGACGCTCCGCCGCCGTGCGCGGTTCCGGACGCGGTGCCCGCGCTGCATCTCGACGGTCGCCACCACGCCCCCCTGCATCGCGGCCACGGCCTGCGCCACGATCACCACCACGGGCATCGCTTGATGATCGCCCAGGGCCACTGCGTCCGCCGCCTGTCGGGCGTCCTCCACGACCGGCACCACCGCTGCGGGCGCCGCTCGGTTGCGCCCCATCGGGCCGTCGTGACCCGTCGGAACGGCGTGAGCCATCAGTACGTCCCGGTCCCGATGCGGGTCGGGAACTACCGCGAACACCACTTCCAGGACGACCGCCGCCCCGCTCTGTGCCCGAGGGGCGCCCACGACTATCTGTTCGTCCGCCACCACGCGGGGCCGGGCCGCTACGACGACCGACACCATCGCGCCGGTCACCGGAACGACCACCATCCTCCCGGCCATCGGCTCCTCGGCGCCGCGGACCACCACGGCCACCGGCATCACGACCACCGGCATCACGTCCACCGGCATCACGACCGCTCGAGCGACGAGCGTCACCGCTGGAGCCCGGCCGACGCGGCCCACGTGCCCCACGACGCTTCCCGCCCCACGACCGGCCGAGCCGCGACCACCAGCACCGCTGCGTCCGCCAGCACTACCACGCCCAGTTGACGAACCACGGCCTGGCGCGCCATCACCGCGAGGGCCGCGAGAACTGCCAGCGCGCCCGCGGGCGCCACCCGGACGCTGATCGTCCCCACCGCCATCGGCGGACCGGCGATCATTTGCGCGACGATCGTCGCCACGGCGACGGGGACCCTGCTCAGCAGACATTTATCCGAGCCTAGGGCCTGAGGCGCCCGCACCAACCGTGGATGAAAAACGACGAAAGGGCGCCGGGTACAACCCGACGCCCTTTCGAGCGATGAAATCCGGCGGCGTCCTACTCTCCCAGGGGATCTCTCCCCAAGTACCATCGGCGCTGACAGGCTTAACTTCCGTGTTCGGGATGGGAACGGGTGTGACCCGGAAACTTGTTGTCAATCGGGATGCACCCGAGGACTCCAGAGCAAGCACGAGCGAGAGCTAACCAAGCCCTCGGCCTATTAGTACCGGTCGGCTGAACACATTGCTGTGCTTACACCTCCGGCCTATCAACGTGGTGGTCTAGCCACGGGCCTTACTGCGTTGACCGCATGGGAACACTCATCTTCGAACGGGTTTCCCACTTAGATGCTTTCAGCGGTTATCCCTTCCGGAGGTGGCTAATCTGC
>RFST01000052.1 GCA_009923855.1 Actinomycetota bacterium | reverse complement strand
ACCGCTGTGGTGGTGGGTCTGCCGCTCACGTTGAACGGCGATCACGGGCCGGCGGCGGTGGCCGCCACCACCCTGGCAGACCGGTTGGCTAGGTTGACGTCCGTGCCGGTGGAGATGCACGACGAGCGCCTCACGACGGTGACGGCGGAACGCGCCATGGTCGAGGCCGGGCTCGATGGGGTGCAGCGTCGACGCAGTGTCGACAAAGTGGCGGCAGCGGTGATGCTGCAGTCGTGGCTCGATGCGCGTGCGGGGGCCTGAATGCGCGACGACGTCCTCTCTGACGACCGTCGTGCTGAAGCGCACTGGCGGGTCGATCCGTGGGACGACCCGGTGGAGGTGCCCGTGGTGGAGGCACCCGCTCCAGCCGGGGCGTGGGTGCGTTGGTTGGTGGTGGCGGTCGCCGTGGTGGTCGCTGCTGCCGTGCTGACCGCGGGAGTGGTTGGCTGGTGGCTGCTCGAACGCGTGTCGGCGGCAGACGAAATTGGTGACCCGGTACGTTTCGATATCGCCACCGGCGACGACCTGGGTGACGTTGCAGCTGGCTTGGCGGCAGGTGGGTTCATCGCCGATGCCGGCGTGTTCGAGTGGTACGTGGAGCAACGCGGTGGACTTGAGGTGGTGCCCGGGTTGTATCGCGTGCGCCCGGGTGCCCATCTTGGCGATGTGCTGTCGGTGTTGCGCACCCCGCCCGATGAGACCTATCAGCAGGTGACGTTCCCTGAGGGGTTCACTGTGGCGCAAATAGCCGACCGTCTCGATGACCGGTTGGTGCAGATGGACGCGGCCACGTTCTTGGCGCTCACCGACGATGCCGAGCGCTCGGTGCCGTTGCGTCCTGATGGGGTGACATCGCTCGAGGGTCTGTTGTTCCCCGACACCTACCGCGTGTCGAATGCGGACAACGAGGGTCAGGTCATCGAGCGGATGCTCGAGCTGATGGAGCGCGTTGTGGCTCAAGAGGATGTGCTCGCAGCCTCGGAGCGGCTCGGGTTGAGCCCGTACGAGATCTTGACGGTGGCGTCGATGATCGAACGTGAGGCCAAAGTCGATGCGGATCGTGCGGTGATTGCGCGCGTGATCTACAACCGTTTGGCGCGTGGGATGCGGTTGGAGATCGACGCCACGTTGTACTACGGCGCGCCAGCGGGCACACCTTTCGATGTGCTGCGCGACACCGACTCGCCCTACAACACATACCTCTACAGCGGCCTACCACCGACGCCGATCGCCAACCCGGGTCGCGCGTCCATTCGCGCCGCGGTGAACCCCGCGCCGAACCCCGCGTCGGGCGATGAGATCTGCGCGGTGCTGCCGGATCCCACCGTCGGTTGCGATTACCTGTTCTATGTGCTGGCCGACGATGACGGATCTCACGCATTTGCTGTCACCTTCGAACAGCACCAAGCCAATATCGACGCGGCGCGGCGCGCAGGGGTGTTGCCGTGATCGCCGCGTCGACAACCGTGGTGGCGGTGATTGGTGATCCGGTACGCCATTCGCTGTCGCCGGTGATGCACAACGCGGCGTTTGCCCATGCAGGGCTGGACTGGGCGATGATCGCACTGCCTGTTCCGGCTGGCGACGGTGCTGCAGCAGTGAGTGCAGCGCGCACCATGGGTGTGGCGGGGCTCGCGGTGACAATGCCGCATAAGGCCGACGTGGCTGCTGCTGCCGACCATCGTGATGCGACGGTGCAGCGATTGGGTGTAGCCAACACGGTGGTGTTCAACGGTGGTGCAGCGACGGCGTACACCACCGATGGTGATGGTCTGGTCGATGCCATGGTGTCGGCCGATCACGACCCCGCTGGGGCACGGGTGTTGATCGTGGGCGCGGGTGGAGCTGCACGCTCGATTGTCGAAGCGATGACGCGTCGCGGTGCCCGAGCGGTCACGGTGGCGAATCGCACCGTGACTCGCGCCGAGGAATGTGCTGCGTGCGCGGTTGGGGATGCACCGGTGAGCGCGATCGGTCTCGACGATATGGGCGACGTCGTCGCAGAGGTCGACATCGTGGTGAACACCACTTCGGTCGGGATGGCCGGAACCGATCACGAGGGTGCTCTTGTGGTGCCTGGAGCAGCGTTGCGGCCAGAGCATCTGGTGGTCGACATCGTGTACCACCCGTTGCAGACCCCGCTCCTGGTGGCTGCCGATGCGGTTGGTGCCGCCACCCTTGATGGCTTGGCCATGCTCGTCCACCAAGCGGTTCGCCAGCAGATGTTGTGGACGTCGCAGACGCCACCGGCGTCGGTGCTGCGCACCGCAGCGCTGGGTGCCCTTGGCCTTGCCGACAGTTGAGCACGGCGCCGTCGAGAGGCACCTGCTGCTGGTGGCTGTTGGTGCACCGTCGGCGCCGGAGGCCACGCGGGTAGCCTGACAGGCGATGTTGCGCCTTCTCACCGCCGGAGAATCACACGGGCAAGGTCTTGTCGTCGTGCTCGAGGGTCTGCCTGCGGGCCTTGAGATCACGGTGGAGGAGATCCAAGCCGAGATGGGCCGGCGTCGCCTCGGCTATGGCCGTGGCCCACGACAGCGCTTCGAGGTCGACGAACTGACGCTGATCGGTGGTGTGCGCCATGGCCGCACCCTCGGGTCGCCGTTGGCGATTGAGATTCAGAACACCGAGTGGTACCGCAGCGACAAATGGCATGAGGAAATGTCCCCAGCGCCGGGCCAGACCGCAGTGCCGCTCACCCAGGTGCGCCCGGGTCATGCCGACCTTGCCGGTATGCAGAAGTACGGGTTCACCGATGCGCGCGATGTGCTGGAACGTGCTTCTGCTCGTGAGACAGCTGCGCGTGTGGCAGCAGGTGCCGTTGCCAAGAAGCTGCTGAGTCACCTCGGTGTGGAGATCATCTCCCATGTCATTCAGATGGGGGCGGCACGGGTGCCCGATGGTGCGGCGCGACCCACGCCAGCGGATCTCGACGCGGTGGATGAGTCACCGGTGCGCTGTTTCGACGCCGAGGCGTCCGAGGCGATGGTGACCGAGATCAAAGCCGCGGCCAAAGACGGCGATTCGTTGGGCGGCGTGGTTGAGGTACTGGCCTTCGGGGTGCCCATCGGGCTTGGCTCCCATGTGCATTGGGATCGCAAACTCGATGGTCTGTTGGCCCAAGCCCTGATGTCGATCCAGGCGGTGAAGGGTGTGGAGATCGGCGATGGTTTCGAGGTTGCTGGCCGGCGCGGGTCGGTGGCGCACGACGCCATCCGGTTCGATGCGGCCGATGGCCGGTATCGCCGCTTGTCGGATCTGTCAGGCGGACTTGAGGGTGGCATCACCACGGGCGAATTGGTGGTGGCTCGTGCCGCGATGAAGCCATTGGCCACATTGAACGTGCCGACCCTTGAAACGGTGGATACCGCCACCCGCGACAGCGCGGTGTCGTTCAAAGAACGCACCGATGTCACCGCGGTGCCGGCCATGGGCGTGGTCGCCGAGACCATGGTCGCCCTCGTTCTCGCCGATGAGGCCCAGCGAAAATTTGGTGGCGATTCGGTGGAGGAGTTCGTGCGCAACGCGTCGGCGGCCGCCGCGGTGATCGCCGAACGGACCTGAGCGTGGTCGTGGTGCGTACTCGACGAGGTCGGCGATGACGCGGCGCGTCACGGTTGCCCTGGCCACCGGTGGCGTTGACCGTTCCTACGATGTCGTTGTCGGCCATGGTGTGCGATCTTCGGTGGGCGAGGTCGTTGCGGGGATCGGCGCGGTGCGTCGGGTGGCGATCGTCACCCAAGAGGGCATTCCGTTCTCGTCGGCCGCCGCTCTCGGCCTTGATGCGGTGCAGGTGTCTCGTCATGTGATCGGCGACGGTGAGGACCATAAGACGTTCGACACTGTGGCGCGGTTGTGCCGCGAGTTTGTGGCGGCGGGTCTGACCCGCGGTGATGCGGTGGTGGCGGTCGGTGGCGGAATGGTGACCGACGTCGCCGGGTTCGCCGCTGCGTCGTACCACCGTGGCATTGCGGTGGTGCATGTGCCCACAACCCTTCTCGGCATGGTGGATGCAGCAATCGGCGGCAAGACCGGAGCGAACCTGCCCGAGGGCAAGAATCTCGTCGGCGCGTTCTGGCAGCCCGCTGGCGTGGTCTGTGATCTCGATGCCCTCGCCACATTGTCCGAGCGCGAATTGCGC
Source organism: Actinomycetota bacterium (assembly GCA_009923855.1). Lineage (GTDB taxonomy): Bacteria > Actinomycetota > Acidimicrobiia > Acidimicrobiales > Ilumatobacteraceae > Casp-actino5. The sequence continues at coordinate 6,543 of RFST01000052.1, read as the reverse complement.
TGTGGCCGAGGCGAGATGGCGAAATATCACTTCTTGACCGGTGATGATCTGCAGTCGATGGATCTCGCCGATCGGGTGGCGCGCTGTGTGGAGATCAAAGCCGAGGTTGTGGCCTCTGATGAGCGCGAATCGGGCCGCCGGGCACTGTTGAACTATGGCCACACGTTGGCCCACGCCCTTGAGATCGCTTCGGATCACTCGATCGCTCATGGTGAGGCTCATGGTGAGGCCGTGGCGATTGGGCTGGTCTTTGCGGCCCGTCTCGCCGAACGACTCGGCCGTATCGATGCCGAGCGGGTGCAGGCACATGTGCAGGTTGTCGACGGCGAATATGCACTGTCGTCCGCCATTCCACACGTCGCTGGTGCCGACGAACTGGTGGCGTTGATGGCGCGTGACAAGAAGGCCGTCGATGGGCTGACCTTCGTGCTCGATGGTCCACAGGGCGTCGAAGTGGTGGTGGGGGTCGACGGCACGGTGGTGCGCGACCTTCTCGCCGAACTATTGCCGGCATGACCCGCGCCGACCCTGCGGCCGCGACCGGGAACGTTGACGGGGTGACGTTGCGTCGTTGGACGTCCGATGATCGCTGGGCCATGCGCGAGATGAATGCCGACCCTCAGGTGATGACCACGATCGGGCCGGTGATGGATGACGCAGCGAGCGACGCCTTCATCGACCGGATCGACCGCTCGTTTGTTGACCATGGCTTCGGATTGTGGTGCGTCGACGTGAACGGCGAGCCGGCTGGTTTTTGTGGGTTGATGTTGCCGTGGTTTCGCGACGGTGTTGAGATCGGGTGGCGTTTGCGGTCGTCGATGTGGGGTCGGGGAATCGCCACGACAGCAGCCCGACTGGCTGCCGATCAGGCCTTTTCCGTATCGGGGCTGGGCCTGACAGAGTTGATTTCGTTCACTGCGGCGATCAATTCACGGTCGATTGCGGTGATGGAGCGACTGGGGATGGAACGTGATCTCGGTGGTGATTTCTTGCACCCTGGGGTGCCACCCGAATCGCCGTTGGCTCCTCATGTGCTGTATCGACTGTCGGCGGCGCGGTACCGTGATGGGCTGTGACCACAGTCCTGCTCCTTCATGGGCCGAACCTCAATCTGCTCGGTGAGCGTGAACCCGAGGTGTACGGCACGGCGACCCTCAATGATCACGTGGCGCGGGCACGGGCGACGGCCACCCCATTCGGCATTGAGGTGGAGCATCTGCAGTCGAATCACGAAGGTGACTTGGTCGAGGCGGTGCATGGTGCGCGCAATCGATGCGCCGCAATCATCGTGAACCCGGGAGCGTTCACCCATTCGTCGTGGGCGCTGCATGATGCTCTGGCCTCCTTCGACGGACCGGTGGTGGAATTGCACCTGTCGAACCCGGACGCCCGTGAACCGTGGCGACGCACCAGTGTCGTGGCGCCAGTGGCAACCGGGACGATCAGCGGGTTCGGTGGTCACGGCTATGAGTTGGCGGTGCGAGCCGTGGCCGCACGACTCGAGCTGCCATCGTCATGACGTCAGGCCGTGTCGAGGCGCTGCGCTCGGCATTGGCCGCCGATGGTCGTGCCGCGTCGATGCTGGTGTCGGACCCCTCGAATATCCGCTGGTTGACGGGCTTCACCGGGTCGTCGGGTTCGGTGGTTGTCACCGCCGGGCGGGTCTTGTTGGTGACCGATGGGCGTTACACCGATCAGGCGCGCCGACAACTCGACGATGCTGGCCTCGGCGATGCCGAGGTGGTCACGGCGGTGTCGGCTGCAGCGATGGATGCCGAAGTGGCCCGATTGGCCGACGGAGAGGCATTGGGGGCCGAGGCCACGCGGTTGAGTCATGCACGGTGGTCGGCATTGGCCGAGCACGCGTCGCCGGTGGCAGCCGATGGGCTGCTGGAAGGTTTGCGTCGTCACAAGACCGCTGATGAGGTGGCGGTGATGGAACGAGCAGCCTCCATTGCATCGGCTGCGTTAGCCGAGGTGGCACCGATGTTGGTGGCCGGGGTGCGTGAACGCGACATTCGCGATGAACTGGAGTACCGCATGCGATGCCACGGGGCCGATGGCCCGAGCTACGAGACGATCGTGGCGAGCGGGCCTGACCATGCCGCGCGACCGCATCAGCGCCCCACCGATCGAGAACTGTGCAAGGGCGACTGGGTGATCATCGATGTCGGGGCGTTGCTGCAGGGGTATCACAGCGATATGACCCGCACGTTCTGTGTGGGTGAGCCCTCAGCGGAGCAACTCCGTTGGTATGCGGCCGTCGCCGAATCGCAAGCAGCTGGTCTTGCCACTGTTGGCGATGGTGTTCCTGCGCGCGAGGTCGATGCGGCCTGTCGCGAGGTTCTCGAGGCCCATGGTCTCGGTGAGTTCTTCATTCACGGCACCGGTCACGGGGTGGGGCTCGACATTCATGAGGACCCGTTTGTGGCGCGGACCTCGGCAGCAATTCTGCACAGCGGTGACGTCGTCACCGTGGAGCCCGGGGCGTATCGTGTGGGCACCGGAGGCGTCCGCATCGAGGATCTCGTACTGGTCACCGATGACGGCCACCGGCCGCTCACCTCATTCCCAAAGGACGACCCATGCCCGCCATCACCACCAACGACCTGAAGACCGGAATCACCCTCGAACTCGACAACGGCCTGTTTCAGGTGATCGAGTTCCAGCATGTGAAGCCCGGCAAGGGTGGCGCGTTCGTGCGGACCAAGCTCCGCAATGTGCGCACCGGCAACGTGTTCGACCGCACCTTCAATGCGGGGGTCCGGGTCGAGCAGGCCATCATCAATCGTGAAGAGATGCAGTTCTTGTATCGCGATGGTGCCGACTTCGTGTTCATGAACAACGAGTCGTATGAGCAGATGAACGTGCCACCTGCAGCGTTGGGCGAGGTGGCCGATTTCATGATCGAGGGGATGGTTGCCCAGGTCGCTTTCTATGGTGACGACATCATCGGCGTGGAGATCCCGGCGTCGGTTGAGCTGACCATTGCTGAAACCGAGCCAGGTGTGCAGGGTGACCGTGTGTCGGGAGCGCGTAAGCCGGCCACGTTGGAAACCGGACGTGTGGTGCAGGTGCCGTTGTTCGTCGAGACCGGCGACCGCATCAAGGTCGACACCCGCACCGGCGAGTACATGACCCGTGTCTGATCCTGATCGTTTCGACGAGCGCACAGCCGCGCGTGAGCGGGCGCTTGACCTGTTGTACGAAGCACATTCGAAACAACTGCCGGTGGCCGATGTGCTGTCTGCCCAAGCGCTCGACGTGTCCGATGAGGTTCGACTGCTGGTGGAGGGCACCGAAGCCACCCGTGAGCGGGCCGATGAGTTGATCGCCGCCCGGTCGCGTGGATGGACGCTGGAGCGCATGCCGGTCATCGATCGCACCGTGATGCGAATGGCCACATTCGAATTGCTGTCGCGCCTCGATGTGCCACGCGCGGTGGTCCTCGACGAGGCGGTCTCGATGGCTAAACGGTATTCCACCGATGACAGTGGGCGATTCGTGAACGGGGTACTGGCGGCCATCGCCGACGAGGTGCGACCCGGATGATCGCGCGGCTCCGGAGCGTTGATCCGGGGTTGTATGCACTCAGTGCGTTCATCGCGGCGTACGCCATCTGGTTCGGGTCGGCGACGCTTAATATCCATCACGGGCTCGGCACGGCCAGTTACGACTCGGCCCTGTACGACCAGGGTGTGTGGCTGCTGTCGCGTTTCGACGCGCCGTTCGTCACGTTGATGGGGCGCAACCTGTTTGGCGACCACTCGTCGTTCATCTTGTTGACCCTGGTGCCGCTGTACTGGGTGGCGCCTGGTGCGTGGATTCTGTTCTGGTCGCAGGCTGCGGTCATTGCGGCCGGAGCGGTGCCGGTGTATTTGTTCGCCCGTTCACGACTGCGCTCGACCACGGTGGCATTGGGCTTTGCTGGTGCGTACATGGTGCATCCCGCAGTGCTCGGCGCGCTGTACGAGAACTTTCACCCCGACTCGTATCTCGGGTTGTTCATCCCGTTGGCGTTGTGGGCCTCGTTGGAGCGACGGTGGGGCTGGTATGCGGTCGCGGTTGTGGCGGCGCTCAGCGTGAAGGAGGATGTGTCGCTGGTGGTGGTGCCGATCGGTATCTGGGTGATGCTGAATCGTCGGGTGCGTGTCGGTGTGGCCACGGTGTTGGGGTCGGTCGCGTTCATGGTGGTGGCCATGTTCGTGGTGATGCGGTCACTCATCGGCGTGCCCACCCGGAACACCTGGCGGATTCCCTTTGGCGGGCCAAGCGGTTTCGTCTCGACGGCGTTACGTGACCCGACCCAGGTGATCGACCATCTGCGTTCCGACGGCCGCCTCTGGTACCTGTGGCAGATGGCCTCGCCGATGGGGCTGGTGTTCCTGCGGCGACCGGCGCTGGCATCTGTGAGCGCGTTGGTGCTGTTCACCAACATCGTCAGCACCTACTGGTACCAGTATCAGGTGCAGTACCACTACAGCCTGGTGGCGGTACCCGGGTTGGTGTTCGGCACGATCTGGGCAGTTAGCACGTTCGCTCCGCGCGGGTTGGGTGGTCGGCGTGTAGCCCTTGCGGTGGTGTTCGTGTCGAGTGCGGTGACGGCATGGCTCTGGTCGCCGTTGCCGGGCGCACGTTCAGAGCCGGCGTATTGGCCCCCGAGCCACCCGGTGGCGGTCGCGGCACGTGACGCCATTGCGCAGGTGCCCGATGACGCGTCGGTGGCCGCTCACTACCGCATCACCCCGCATCTGGCGTATCGCACCGAGATCTACCAGTTCCCCACGCCGTTCCGGGTGGTGCTCTATGGCACCGACATTGCCGATGAGGGATCGCGGTTAGCCGCCCGCGCCGACGGTGTGGAGTATCTGGTGCTGCAGTCCACGATGGATGAACAAGCAGCGATCGATTTCGCATCGATCGCGCCGGCGTTCGTTGAGGACTACGCCAATGACTATTGGACGGTGTGGCGTCGGGACCCGTCGGTGGCGTTGCCACCGCCGGTGTCATCGCCCTAGGTCAGCGCGGCCCGCGCACCAACCGGCCGGGTAGCTCACCGGTGAACGTGTCGTTGACCACCGTTGGTGTTCCAGCGACCACGGTATGGAGATATCCGCGTCCTGGTTGCACCAGCCGTGGTGCGCCGCCGGGGAGGTCGTGGGCCATCTCCGCGGGAGCAAATCCGAGCCGGTCGTAGTCGATCACGTTGATGTCGGCGCGTTGGCCAGGCCGCAGCGAACCACGATCGCTGAGCCCGTACAGGTCGGCGGTCTGCCGCGTCTGGCGGTGCACCACATAGTCGAGGTCGAGGCGGGGACCGCGGGTGCGGTCGCGTGTCCAGTGGGTCAGCATGAATGTCGGCATTCCGCCGTCGCAGATCACCCGGCAGTGCGCGCCGGCGTCGGCGAGGCCCATCCGGGTGCCGGGATGCTGCTGGGCCGTGTGGATGAACGACAGGTCACCGGCCGCATAGGAAAAGAATGGCGAGTAACAGAATCCGTGGCCGTTCTCGCTCAACAGGTGGTCAATGACAATGTCGAGGGGGTGGCATCCCTCGCGGGCAGCGCGAGCGGCAACCGAGTCGTCGGGATGCGGTTCGTAGTCGATATCGGCACGGTCGACGGTCCATGTTTTGGGCATGGCGGCAATCACGGCACGTTCGAAGAGCCCACCGTCGTTCGGAATCTCGGTGGTGAAACGCCGACGGCGTTCCGGGTCGTGCAGGGCGGCCACCTGTTCGCGATGGGGCAGTCCGGCGATCTCTGCCCAAGCGGGATGGAACATCAACGGGTGGTAGCTGCCTTCGAGGCACATCAGCAGGCCAACGGCACGGCCACCGATCTGGGCGACGATCGGAATCTGGTCGGCGGCGGCCTCGTCAAGCAGGTCAAGAACTTGGCGCCAGACATCGACGTGTTGGTCCGGCTGGTTCAAATTGACGCTGACGGTCCGTCCGGTCGTGGCCGCGAGTTCGCGCATCCATCGCCATTCGGTGGTGGGCACATCCACATGATGAGGAGCGAACTGAAACACGCCGTGGGGCATGGCATTGGCGATACCGAAGAGTTCATCGTCGCCGGCGGTGGTGCCTGGCACCAGTTCACCTGAACGGGAGCGATGCAGCGGCGTGCGTGACGTCGTGAACCCCAGGGCGCCGGCGTGTAGGCCGGCGGCCACGAGGCGCGCCATCTCGGCGATATCGCGCGGGGTGGCGTCGGCGTTGGCGGCACCACGGTCGCCCATCACGTAGCCACGGACGGCGCCGTGGGGCACTTGAGTGCCGATGTCGAGTACGTAGTGGCGGCTGTCGAGGGCATCGAGGTACTCCTCGAAGCTTTCCCATTCCCATTGGATGCCGTCGGTCAGAGCGGCACCAGGGATGTCTTCCACGCCTTCCATCAGCTCGATGAGCCATTCGTGCCGGTCGGGTGCGGCGGGGGCGAAACCCACCCCGCAGTTCCCCATGACGGCGGTGGTCACCCCATGCCATGACGATGGCGTGAGGTACGGGTCCCATGTGGCTTGGGCGTCGTAGTGGGTGTG
>RFST01000051.1 GCA_009923855.1 Actinomycetota bacterium | reverse complement strand
GAATACCGCGTGTTCACCGCCACGACCACCAATTCGCCTAGTGCAGCGGCGAGGAGTAACTGCACCGCGTGTCGGTCGTTGCCGCGGTGCAATGCGATGCGGTCGCCGGCGCGTACCCCACCGGCGTACAACGCGGCCAGCATGCGATCCGCGCCGGCAAGCAAGTCGACACATGACATTTCGCCGTCGTCGAACACCAGCGTGGCTGTGCTGCGAGCGAATAGATCGGCGATGCCAACCGACGTGGTCATGCGATGGTGTGGCACTTCGGCAGTGTCGCACGCCATCATGGGTGACATGTTCCTCGGAGAGGATCTCCTCGCATGGCTGTTGCTCGCCCTCGGCGGTGCGCTCGCTGTTGGCAACCTGCTGGCTCTGGTGCGCCCACCGACGGCTCGCCCCGGCACCCCGGAGGCGGCTGTGCAGGGCACCCCGCCCCGCGCTCCGCTCATCCGCAGCCTGTTCTATGCCGTGTTGGGCCTACTTGCTGCGGTGTGGGCATTGGCAACTCTGGTGAGCGGGTAATTCTGTGGCACCGCCGTTGCGTTTGACCTTCGAGAAGTCGGCGACACGGGTTCGTGACCTTGACGACCACGGGCCCGAGGTGGCGTTCATCGGTCGGTCAAACGTTGGCAAGTCGTCGCTGATCAACGCACTGGCGAACCAGCGTCAACTGGCGCGTGTGTCAAACACCCCAGGACGTACACAGCTGATCAACGTGTTCAGCCATGCCGGCGGCGGCGCCGTGGTCGACCTGCCTGGCTATGGCTTTGCAAAGGTGCCCGGCCGGGTACGTCGCGACTGGCCGGCGATGATCGAGGGTTATCTCTTGGAACGCGAACCCCTGGTGATGGTGTTCGTGCTCGTCGACGGTGAGATTGGCCCCACCTCGCTTGATCAGCAGGTACTGGACTGGTTACGCGATGCTGAGGTGCCGCACACGGTGGTGGCGACCAAGTCCGACAAGGTGAAGTCAGCCAAGCGCCAGCGGCGCCGACGCGACCTCGCCGAGGGATGCATGCTCGATCCGGGTGACATCGTGTGGGTGTCGGCCGCCAAAGGCATCGGCATCGAACGTGTTCGTGACCTGGTGCTGATGCATCTCGCAGACTGAGGCGGCTTGGCTGGGGCGATCGCGTCCCCGCGGTGTGGCGCAGGTATGTGTTCGCAGGCCAGACTGCCACCCATGTCGATGATCGATCACTACCTCAGCACCTGGGACGAGATGGTGTCCCCCGAGGGCCAGTTCGCCATGGATGAGATCGTGGTGCGGGGTAACCCCATGCGGGTGTTCCGCAATGCTCCGCCCACGATGCGGTCACTGTGGGAACTCACCGCTGGTTACGCCGATCGCGACTACCTGGTCTACGAAGACGAACGCCTGACCTACGCCGAGGCTGCAGCCCAGGTGCGAGCGCTCGCTCATCTACTGGTGGATGTGCACGGGGTGACTCGCGGCGACCGGGTGGCGATCGCCATGCGGAACTACTCCGAATGGGTCATCTCGTACTGGGCGACCGTGTCGATTGGCGCTGCGGTTGTGGGCATGAACGCGTGGTGGACAACCGAGGAGATGCAGTACGGCTTGAGTGACTCACGTCCGCGGGTCCTGATCGCCGACGACGAACGACTTGAACGGGTGATTCCGGTGCTGGCCGACCTGCGTGCTGACGCGCCGATGCATGTGATCGCGGTGCGCACCGATCGCGCCCTACCCGATGATGCGTCACGGTGGGCCGAGGTCATCGACCCGAATGGGGCTCCTGATGCATTGCCGGCGGTGGATATCGACCCGGACGACGATGCCTGCATCTTCTACACCTCGGGCACCACCGGTTTCCCGAAGGGGGCGCAGTTGACGCATCGCGGCTCGGTGCACAACGTGATGAACCTGGTGTTCATGGGTCTCACCGCGGCCGCGGCCGATGCGAAAGCCCGCGCCGCGGGGATCGGCGGTGACAAGCCGGTGTCGGATCAGGTGGCCGGCGGTGACGGCCAGTCGGTGTACATGGCCCCCACGCCGCTGTTCCATGTGACGGCGAACAACTGCTTGATGCAGCCCTGCACGCTGGTCGGTGGGCGACTGGTGCTGACCTACAAGTGGGATCCGGGTCGTGCGCTGGAGTTGATCGAACGTGAGCGGGTGACCACGTTCTCGGGGGTGCCGACGATGAGCCGTGAGATGCTCGCGCACCCCGATTGGGAGCGTCGCGACACATCCAGCATCCAGGGCATGGGTGGCGGCGGCGCGGCGTTGCAGCCCGACTTGGTCGACAAGATCGACAAGGGGCTGTCCACCGGTGCGCCCTCCACCGGATACGGCCTCACGGAGACGCACGGCATCATCACGTCGAATGCGGCGCGGATGTTCGTGGAGCGCCCCACCTCATGTGGTCGGGTGGTGCCGACATGCGACGCGAAGCTCATCGATGATGACGGCAACGACATCGCGCCGGGTCCTGATGCGCGCGGCGAGTTATGTGTGCGTGGCCCGATCGTGGTGAAGGGGTACCTGAATCGTCCCGATGCCACAGCGGAGGCCATCGTCGACGGGTGGTTCCGCACCGGTGACATCGCGATGATCGATGCCGAGGGGTTCGTTCATCTCGTGGACCGCGCCAAGGACATGGTGCTGCGAGGCGGCGAGAACGTGTACTCAGCCGAGGTCGAGGCCGCGATCTACCACCATCCGGCCGTGGCTGAGGCCGCGGTGTTCGGTGTGCCCGATGAACGGCTCGGCGAAGAAGTCGGTGTGGCGTTGTACCTGCATCCCGGTGCGGCACTGACCGCTGATGATCTGCAGGGATTCCTCGCCGATCACATCGCCAAGTTCAAGATTCCTCAGTACGTGTACTTCTGTGACGAGCCGTTGCCCAAGAACGCGAACGGCAAATTCTTGAAGCGTGAACTGAAGCAGCGTTTCGTCGGCGACGCCTGAGCGGACTCGACGTTCAACAAAACGCCGGTCGGCTCAGCTGATCGACAAGGTGAGCCGGGCCGTGACCGCTCCGGCGGGAGTGGCATCAGGATCGTCGGGGTCATCGGGGGCGGGTGCCTCCGTGACCTCGCCGTCGACGGTGAGCGTCGACCCCTCTGGCGCGGACCCTTCCAAGATCATCACCGCGACGCGGTCACCGATCGACCGTTGGATCACTCGCTTCAGTGGACGTGCGCCGAAGGCCGGGTCGTACCCCTCGGCAGCAAGAGCATCGAGTGCACTGTCGGTGACCACAAGGTCAATCCGGCGGTCGGCCAACCGGCGGCGCAGATGAGCCACCTGAATTTCGACGATCTGGCGGAGGTCGTCGCGGCCCAGTTGGGTGAAGCGGATGATCTCGTCGACACGGTTTAAGAACTCCGGCTTGAAGAACGCACCGGGATCCCCCGGCAGGTTCGACGTCATGATCAGCACCGAGTTCGTGAAGTCGACCGTGCGGCCCTGGCCGTCGGTGAGGCGGCCATCGTCGAGCACCTGGAGCAACACGTTGAACACGTCAGGGTGAGCCTTTTCGATCTCGTCGAGGAGGATCACCGCATAGGGGCGACGCCGCACCGCTTCGGTGAGCTGCCCGCCCTCGTCGTAGCCGACGTAGCCCGGGGGAGCACCGATGAGGCGGCTCACCGTGTGCTTCTCCATGTACTCACCCATGTCGATACGCACCATGGCGCGCTCGTCATCGAAGAGGAACTCGGCCAGAGCGCGAGCAAGTTCGGTCTTGCCGACGCCGGTGGGGCCCAAGAACATGAACGACCCGATGGGTCGGTTCGGATCCGATAGGCCCGCGCGGCTGCGGCGCACCGCATTCGCGACCGCCACCACCGCATCGTTTTGGCCAATGACACGCTCGTGCAGGGACTCTTCGAGATGGATGAGCTTGGTCATCTCGCTTTCCAACAAGCGGGTGACGGGTACGCCCGTCCATTTTGCGACGACCTCGGCGATGTCGGCGGCGTCGACCTCTTCTTTCAGCATCTGATCCTCACCCTGCAGCGAGGCGAGGTGCTCTGAGGCCTCATCCACCCGGCGTTCCAGTTCAGGAATGCGGCCGTAGCGGATCTCCGCAGCAACGTTCAGATCTGACTCGCGTTCGAGTTGGGAACGCAACTGCTCGAGTTCCTCTTTCAGGTTCCGGATCGCATCGATGGCCTGCTTCTCGGTGTCCCAACGGGCTTTCATCGCTGCAAGCTGTGTGTTGAGATCGGCGAGTTCGTCGTGCAGAGCATCGAGGCGTTCCGCCGATGCGCTGTCGCTTTCCTTCTCGAGAGCGACCTGTTCGATCTCGAGCTGTAGGACTCGGCGTTCGACGACGTCGATTTCGGTCGGCATCGAGTCGATTTCGATCCGCAGTTTCGATGCGGCCTCATCCATGAGGTCAATGGCCTTGTCGGGCAGGAAGCGGTTGGTGAGATACCGGTTCGACAGCACCGCCGCCGACACCAGCGCCGAGTCCTGGATGCGCACGCCGTGGTGCACCTCATAACGTTCTTTCAGGCCGCGAAGGATGCCGATGGTGTCTTCCACCGTCGGTTCACCGACGTACACCTGCTGAAAGCGTCGTTCGAGTGCCGGGTCGGCCTCGACGTGCTTGCGGAACTCGTCGAGGGTGGTGGCGCCGATCATCCGCAGTTCGCCGCGGGCGAGCATCGGCTTGATCATGTTGCCGGCGTCCATTGCGCCTTCGGCGCCGCCGGCACCAACGATGGTGTGCAACTCGTCGACGAAGGTGATGACCTCGCCCTCGGCGTCGGTGATTTCGGTGAGCACCGCTTTCAGGCGTTCTTCGAACTCGCCGCGGTATTTGGCGCCGGCGAGCATCGAGCCGATGTCGAGCGAGATCAGTCGCTTGCCCTTCAACCCCTCGGGGACGTCGCCGTCAGCGATACGACGTGCGAGACCTTCGACGATGGCGGTCTTGCCCACACCGGGTTCACCGATGAGTACCGGGTTGTTCTTCGTGCGGCGACTGAGCACCTGGATGACCCGGCGGATCTCGTCGTCGCGGCCGATGACCGGATCGATGCCGCCTTCGGCGGCCCGAGCGGTGAGGTCTTGGCCGTATTTGTCGAGTGCGGCGAATTTGTCTTCGGGGTTCTGATCGGTGATGCGGTGCGCCCCACGCACATCGCGTAACGCACCGAGCATCTCCTCAGCTCCGACGCCGAGGCGATCATGGGCGGCGAGCAGCAGGTGCTCAACCGAGAGGTAGTCGTCGCGCAGGTCCTTGCGCACCCGAGTGGCCTCGTCGAACACGGTGGACAATTCGCGGTCCATGCGAGGCTCGTCGCCACCGTGGGCGCGCGGCAGGCGATCGACGGCCTCCTGGGCGCGGTTACGCACCTGGCCTGGTGACTGGCCCAATTTGGCGAGAAGGGGCGCGACGATGGTGCCGTCTTGGTCGCAGAGCGCGACGAGCAGGTGGTCGACGGTGAGATTCGGGTTGGCGAGCGACTTGGCCTGGTCGACGGCTGCGGCGACAGCCTCTTGGGTCTTGGTGGTCCACGTCTTTGGATCAAGTGCCATGACACCACGCTACAACGCCAACGAGGTGAAACCCACCAAAGTTGACAAGAAGCGACTCAACTTTTATCACACGCCATCTGGCATGTGCATATCAGCCCATGTCAGAGGCAGTTTTTAGGTCTCGCCCTCAGACGAATGCGTCGGCCGGAATGGCGAAGAGATCATCGGCGGTGGCGTGCACGGCACCCGACCACCCCTCTGCAGCGGGGAGCAACTGCTCGCAGAAGAATCGCGCCGATGCGCGCTTGGCGGCGAGATGCGGTGTGGATGTTCCCGCTTCGAGGCTGGCCCCGGCCACGAGTGCGGCGCACACCGTGGTGCCCAGCAGTCGCATATATGGGGTGGATGCACCCAAGAGCCGTGCCGGATCCTGTGCAGCGACCTGCACCAGGTGTTCGGTGGCATGCCGGCAGGTGTCGATGGCGCGGTGCAGGTTTGCTGCCGAGGTCATCATCTGGTCGGCAGATGCCAACTTGTCGGCGATGGTGGTGAACAGATCCAACTCGTCGAACACCACCCCGCCGGCGCGCATACCCAACTTGCGGCCCACGAGGTCGGCAGCCTGAATGCCATTGGTGCCCTCGTAGATCGGCAAGATGCGGGCATCGCGGTAGTGCTGGGCCACACCGGTCTCTTCGACGTATCCCATGCCACCGAAGATCTGAATGGCAGCCGAGGTGCACTCCTGGGCAATGTCGGTGCACACACCCTTCGACAGCGGGATGTACAAGTCGGCCTTTTCGCGCCAGCGCCGTGCCTCCTCGGGATCGGCCGCGGCCTTGGCCATATCCAAGAACGCCGCGTTCGAATAGGTGAGCGCGCGCATCGCGTCGATCCATGCGCGTTGGGTCATCAGCAGACGACGCACATCCGGATGCTCGATGATGGGGCTCTGCTCACCCGCGGGCGCGCCGATTGCGCGACCCTGGCGGCGCTCATTTGCGTACTGCACGCCGTCCTGGAAAGCACGTTCGGCGATCGCGAGACCCTGCAGACCCACGGACAGGCGCGCGTTGTTCATCATCGTGAACATGTTGCGCATTCCCTCGTTTTCCTCGCCGACGAGCCAGCCGATGGCGCCGTCGTTTTCGCCGTAGGCGAGCACGCAGGTGGGTGAGCCGTGGATACCCAATTTGTGCTCGATCGACACGCAGGTGACGTCGTTGCGCTCGCCGAGTGACCCATCGGGGTTCACCAAGAACTTCGGCACCAAGAACATCGAGATGCCCTTGGTTCCCGGAGGCGCACCCGGTGTGCGCGCCAACACGAGATGGACGATCTGGTCGGTCATGTCGTGCTCACCGAAGGTGATCCAGATCTTGGTGCCGCTGATGCGCCACGACCCATCGCCCGCCGGTTCGGCCTTTGCACGCACGGCGCCGACATCGCTGCCGGCCTGCGGCTCCGACAGGTTCATCGTGCCCGCCCACTCACCGGTGAGCATCTTGGGTAGGTAGGTGTTCTTCTGCTCGGTGGAACCATGCGCTTCGATTGCGTCGATCGCGCCCTGGGTCAGCAGCGGGCACAACGCCATCGCCATATTCGCGCTGTTCAGCATCTCCTGCACGGCCAACGCGGTGAGCCACGGGAACCCGGCCCCGCCGTAATCGGCCTCGAACGGCATTGCGCCGAAACCCGACTCGACGTACTGCTTGTACGCCGCCTTGAACGATTCAGGTGTGGTCACCGAACCGTCAGCCTGCCATTGGGCTGTGATGCGGTCGCCATCAACGTTGGTGGGAGCGATCACCTCGTTCATGAACCGCCCCACTTCGGTCACCACCCCCTCAACGGTGTCGGTGTCCACATGAGAGAACAGCTCGGTCGCGAGGATGCTCTCCAGACCTGCGGCGTGGCGCAGGGTGTACACGATGTCGTCAACGGGCGCTTGATAATCGGCCATTACTTCATTGTGCCACCGTCGGCGGGGGCGATGTCCGATGCGGCGTCGAACTCGGCGCGAAGCGTCTCAGCTGAGGGTCTCAGTGCCGTCGAGAAAACCGCTGATCGTGCCGCCGAGGCGCTGCATCCGACCGGAGAGAAATGCGATCTCCTCACCGTTCTGATTGGTGACGACCACATCGTGCAGGCTCGGCCGTCGGGCACGCCACCGCATGGTGCCCACCGCGGTGAGCACATCGCCGGGATACGCCGAACGCACCCAGTCGATACTGGCGGTGGTGGCGAGCGCCATCTCATCGGTGGTGGATGCGCTCATCGCCATCGCGGTGTCGGCGAGGGTGAAGATCATGCCGCCCTGGCAGACACCGGCTCCATTGCACATGTGCTCGGTGACGGTCATGCGGGCCACCACATGGTCGGGGGTGACCTCGACGATCTCGATGCCGAGCAACTGGCAGGCGGTGTCGCGGGCGATCAGTTCGCGCACAGTGTCGTCAGGGGAGCGTTCCCGGCCGGCCATGACGCGACCCTATGGCTCAGCGGGTGGTCGCCGCGTGTCGCAGCCAGTCGGCGATCGCCGCGCCGGTGCGGTCGAGTTGTTTGTATTCAGCGATCGGTGTGGGCATCGAGTCCAGCGCATCAGCCAACGCCACAGCGGAGGTGGCGGAGTCGATCACGTCCATCAACGGTGTGAGGTGGGTATGGATGGTGAACAACACGCAACCGGTGGCAGGAAATCGCCGCAGGGTTTCGCGTTCAACACGGAGGTGATGCGCCGCCGGTGGAGCATCGACGGGGCGCGGCGCGGCGGTGCCGTCGGTGGGTTGATACAGCTCATCGGTGTCGAGCACGCCCCACCCCAGCCGCCACACCGGGCGGTGCGGGGTGAGACGCGCGAGGAATGCATCCACCGTGTCGCCGAGCTGTTCGTTCAGTAGCGATACCGGGTCGTGTACCTCGGCCATGGTCATGCCCAATTTGGAGCGCAGATCCCACCGATTCGGGAAACACACACTGCCCCCGCCGAACACGAGGCGTCCGTTGCGTTCCACCATCACCACCAGGTCTTCTTGCACGAGGCGTGCGGCTGCGTCGAGTGGATGCAACGACGTATCAAGGGTGATGGCCGGATCGTGGTGGGAGCGCAGATGGGCCAGCACCGCGTCGGCGATCTCGTGTGATTCGTCAGCGATGCCGTCGTCCAGCACCGCGAAGGCGGTGTGCGGATGGGTGGCCATGATCTGTGCTTTGGCGGCCAGTTCAGCGTCGCGATGATCGGTGATCTCCAGCCACTGGTCGAGATCGAGGGGGCGTACGCCGAGACGCCATCTGAATGTTGCCGATGGCGACTCCGCGTACGGCTCGTAGGGCGGCCGAGCCACGGCTAACCCCGGCGGCGGATCGCGGCGGCGTGGGCGGGGAAACCCTCGTGGTCGGCGAGGGCCGTGACCGAGGGGGACATCCGAGCCAGCGCTGTGGCATCGGCGCGCGCCACAGCCGTGCGTTTCATGAAGGTCTGCGCGGTGATGCCCGATGACACCTGGGCGAAACCCGAGGTGGGCAACGAGGCTGGGCAGCCGATCACGAAGTTGGCGGCGCTGAACGGGGTGTGCTGGCCGATCAGAATTTCTCCAGCGTGTTCGATGGCGTCAACCACCGACTCCACATCGGCGTCGGCCACGGCGATCTGCAGGTGTTCAGGCGCGTAGGCATTGGCGATTTCGGTGGCGACACCGAGGTTGTCGACGATGACGCCCCCACCGTTCGGGCCGAGGGCCGCGCGACATGCCTCGGCGCGCACAGCCGGCAGTTCGGCCACTTGCCGGTCGAGTTCGGCGTCGACAGCAGCGGCGAGGTCGGCCGAGGTGGTGATCAATACCACCGAGGTGTCGGTGCCATGTTCGGCTTCCACCAGCAGGTCGGCTGCACAGCGCATCGGGTCGGCCGTGTGATCAGCGATCACCACCGACTCGGTGGGCCCCAGCAACATCATGGTGGTGACCCCGTGGCGTTGCATTTCCACTTGGGCCAGGGTGACCGCGGGCGACCCCGGGCCGACGATGCGCCGCACCGCAGGGATGCGCTCGGTGCCAAAACCCAACGCCGCGATACCGGCGGGGCCGTTCACTCTGAATACATCACGGATGCCGAGGGTGCGGCACACGGCCAGCACAGCCGGGTCCACAGCTCCACCGGTGCCCGGCACCGGTGGCACCACCAGCGCGATATGAGGCACACCTGCTACCTGAGCCGGCACCGCCAACTGGTAGGTGACGCTCGGATACGAGGCCTTGCCCGACGGGGTGAACAGACCAGCAGATGTGATCGGGCCGATTTTCTCGCCGACGACCAGGCCAGGTTCCACCTCGGCTGACCAGCCGGTGGTGTGAGCCAACTGTTGTTCGTTGAATGCCCGTAGGTGGGCAATGGCGTCATCGATGGCGCCAGCAAGGGCATCATCGATCTGTGCCGAGTCGAGCTCGTCATCGCTTACACGCAGGTGATCGGGGCTGATGTTCACACCATCGAAGCGGCGAAGGGCGTCACATACGGCATCATCACCGCGGGTGCGCACATCGTCAATGAGTGCACCGATCGATTCACGCAGCGCCGGGTCGAAGATGTCGTCAAGACCACGATGCAGGATCTGCGTACGGGCCGCGTCGTCCATTGCCGACCATTGCTGAACCCGCAGCACACCCATCTCTCCAACCTATCGACGCAGTGCTCTGGCTGCCCTTTCGAGGGGCGATAGCGGATGCGGGCTACGTGAGTATGCCTCCGAGAGTCACTGCGGCTGTGGTGAGCGCGGCGACCAACATCACGATTGACGGTGTGGTGCGGTGCATCTCTGCTCGGAGGTCGGCCAACCCGGTGGACAGAGCGGAGTTGAGCGCCGTCACATATCCATTGAGGTCACTGCGGAGTTCGGTGATCTGGCCCCCAAGGTCAGCGCGTAGTTGGGTGATTTGGCCGTGGACGTCGGCGCGGAGTTCGGTGATTTGGCCCTCGACGTCAGCGCGTAGTTCGGTGACGTGGCGGTCGACGTCGCTGCGAAGTGCGTCGATCTGGGTAGCGAGCACAACCCGGGTGGAATCGACGGAGTCCGTTGTGGCCACGTTCTGCCACGTCACCGGGGGAAGGTGTGCCATCAAGGTGTCCGCCTCCTGATCTCCGAGCACCTCCGTCAACCGTCGGTGCAGTTCCATGCGTGTGCGGTCATCAACCGTCATTGTGAGCCTCCTCACTGGTGTGGCAGTGGGGAGGTCGGGTGATGGCCACAGTACTACAGGGGTGCAGCCGTGCGGCCCGGTGGTGGTCTGGTGCGGTACCGCTAGCATTTGGCTTTCCACTCGGGCGAGTGGCGGAATGGCAGA
>RFST01000006.1 GCA_009923855.1 Actinomycetota bacterium | reverse complement strand
GGTATCGACGTGGAGTCACCGGGGTCGTGTCCGGCGATGGCCTCCAGCACTGCGGCCGCGTCGGCCACGTTGCCGGCGAATGGGCCGATCTGGTCGAGGCTGGATGCAAATGCGACCAGACCCAGTCGGCTCACTGCGCCATAGGTGGGTTTCACCCCGACCACACCGCACAGACCGGCCGGTTGGCGAATGGACCCGCCGGTGTCAGAGCCGAGCGACACCGGCACGAAACCCGCGGCGACGGCCGCGGCCGACCCACCCGACGAGCCGCCCGGCACCCGGGTGGGGTCATGGGGGTTTTTCGTGACGCCAAAGGCCGAATTCTCGGTGGATGACCCCATTGCAAACTCATCGAGGTTCGTCTTGCCGACGATCACCGCGCCGGCGGTACGCAACCGTGAGATCACGGTGGCGTCATAGGGCGGCAGCCACCCCTCGAGCATCCGCGATGCGCAGGTGGTGGGAATGCCCCGGGTGCACATGTTGTCCTTGATGGCGATGGGTACCCCGGCAAGCGGCCCAGGATCGGAACCTGAGGCCACCGCAGCATCGATTGCCGCGGCCTCGTCACGCGCCGATGATGCTGTCACCGTGAGAAATGCGCCGATGTCGCCATCGCTGGCGCCGATGCGTTCGAGCGACTGTTCAACCGCGTCGACAGCGCTCATGTCACCGGATCGCACCGCGGCTGCGATACCGATGGCGGTGCTCGGCGTGCTCATGCGCCGTCACCGAGAATGGGAGGTACCGCGAAACGGTCGTCGACAGCTTCAGGAGCCTGCGCGAGCACCTCGTCACGATCGAGCGATGCCGTGACGACATCCTCGCGCAACACGTTCACGAGCGGATACGGCTGCGCCATCGGTTCGACCGCATCCAACTCAAGGGCGTCGATATCGGCAAAGTGCTCGAGTACCGCGCCGAGCTCGGCAACCGCGCGTTGCACGTCGTCAGGGTCGAGACCCAGCCGTGCGAGGCGGGCCACATGAGCCACATCGTCGTCGGTGATCCGTCCAGCCACGACGCCTCAGGCTACCGGCGGGGTGCCGAGGCCATCATCGTGGTGGCCCAACGGTGCCGCATCAGAATCGGGCACGACATCTTCTCCGACCACGCCGCTCGCCCGGCGATGCGCACGCACAGCCAGCGCTACCCCACCGATGACGGCCGCGGCGGCTACCCACTGGTTCCAGCGCAGACCGCCAAGTTCATCGGCTCGATCGATGCGCAGACCCTCCACCCAGAATCTGCCCAGCCCATACCCTGCGACATAGACCGCGAGGAGGCCACCGCCGTGGCGTCCCCAGCGGCGACCCACAACGATGAGTGCCCCAGCCAAGCCAACATTCCACAGCGACTCGTAGAGGAACGTCGGGTGAAACAGCGTGCCCGATGCGGCCCCAGCGGGCAGGTAGGCATCGTCGACGCTCAACCCCCATGGCAGATCGGTCGCGGATCCAAACAGTTCCTGGTTGAACCAGTTACCCCATCGACCAATCGCCTGGGCCAGCGGCAATGCCGGCGCCACCGCCCACAACACGTCGGCGGTGACGAGACCACGACGCCGCGCAACCCACCACCCGGCGACGATGCCGACCAGAAGCCCACCGGGGATGCCCAACCCACCCTTCCAGATCGCGGGGATCGCTCCGAGGTCATCGGCAAACCGGTCCCAGTCGGTGGCGACGTGGTAGAGGCGTGCACCCACGATGCCGCCAGCGACACCCCACGTAGCGATCGAGGCCGCGTCATCGGTGGTGCCCGCGCCGATCTCGACGAGACGTCGCCCAAGGAGCCAGACCGCGGCAATGACTCCAAGACCGATCATCAACCCGTACATCCTGATGTCGACCGGCCCGAGGGAAATCGACGCGCCCGGCGGAGCCGGGAATGCCGCAGGAGAGAGTGGCATCACGACACGGTGGCGAGAAACGCCAACGTCCGCTCGCAGATCAGGTCACGGTCGTAGTCCTGTGTGGCGACATGGAACGACCGCTCCAACCACACATGCTCCACCGGCCCGCCGTGGGTGGTCGCGAGATGCACGCTGTCTGCCGGATCCACGACATGGTCCTGCGACGACGTGAAGAGCAGCAGAGGCGCTGTTGAGCTCCCCCAGTTATCACACCGCGGCTTCACGCCCTCATGGAACATCGACCACAACGGCTGCAACGGGGTTCCCTCATAGGCGATCTCGACCACATCTGGATCTGCGATATCGGAGCCGATGCCGGGCAGCACAGTCATGCCGTCGGCGATGAGTTCCTCGACCATCGCCGTTTCCTCTGGCGAGCGCATCCGCGCCACCGGATTCACACACACCAACGCGGCAACATCACGTTCCATACCGACAGCCAAGGTCAGCAAACCGCCCATCGACAGTCCTGCGACCACCACCTTGTCGCAGCGAGCAGCAACAGAATCGGTGGCCTCGAGCGCTGTGGTGAACCAGTCGTCCCAGGAGGTGGTCATCATGTCCTCGACCGTGGTGCCGTGGCCCGGCAGCCGCGGCATTTCGACGTCGTATCCAGCATCAGCGATCGCTGTGGCCAGATGCCGGACCGACGACGGGTTCCCGGTGAATCCATGCAGGACCACCACCCCGGTGGACGAACCAGCCACATGGGACATCGGCTCGGCGCCAGCCAGCACCTCGGGCGTGTTCTCGGTCTCGCTCATACCCCCAGTCTGCCCCACCGACACGCCGTGGGGTGCACGGCCTACCCTGTTCTATGTGAACGGACAGAACTCCAGGTGGGGCGCGGGAATCGCTGCGATCGCCCCATTGGTCGTTGTCGCGCCGTTCTGGTTCGCGCTCACCTGGTTAGCCGGCCGCCTACTCGCTGCACTCGCCCCCCTGCCGTGGTGGTCGGTGCCGCTCGCGTGGCTAGTGAGCGGGCTCACCCTGTTCTGGCGTCCGGTACAGGTCGCCGCACTCGCACCGGTGGTGGGAGGACGCGCGCCTACCACCGACGAATGGGCTCGCCTTGCACCGATCTGGACCGCGGTCAGTTCCCGCGCCAATCTGCGCGACGACCGATTCGTGCTGCGGGTGATCGACTCGAACGACCTCAACGCCTTTGCCTGCGGGGGGCATCTGGTACTCGTCACCACCTTTGCTCTCGATCACCTCGATGACGAACAACTCGCCGGGGTGCTCGCCCACGAGGTCGGCCACCACCTCGGACTGCACACTGTGGCCCTCACTGCTACGCACTGGCTGTCGCTACCCATCACACAGGTGTCGCGCACCGCATTTGCACTCCAAAATGTGGCCACAGCCGCCACCAACGCCTTCGTGGCGCACTCGTCGGCGCTCACCGCGTTGGGGCGAGTGTCTGCCGGTATTGCGCGCGGCATTGCATGGGCGCTGCTGTCCGTCGTGTACGCCGCCGATGCCACAGCGAACCTCGTTGCTCATCGCAGCGAGTTCGATGCCGATCGACGCGCCATCCAGATGGGCTTCGGCGCTCCCCTTGCAAGCGCATTGCGCGAGGTGGTCGCCTTGGGCCATGGCGGACGCGCCGTTGGATGGCGAGCACGCTTGCACGCGTCGCATCCCGCCGCCCGCACCCGAATCGCGCGCATCGAGGCGGTGCTACGGCACCCATCAAACCTGCAGACCGGCTGACGTCGCCGACCTCACGCAACGATGTCTGCCACCGTTGCGGCGCAGATCCTGATGAGGTCATCGACAGCGACACAGATATCGAGCCCGCGACGACCGCCGCTCACATACACCTTTGTGTGATCACGCACTGAAGCGTCGACGATCACGCCAAGGCGTCGCCGTGTTCCAAACGGTGAGATTCCACCCACCACGTACCCGGTGGCGCGCTCGGCCTCGGCGGGGGCGCTCATCGTGAGTCGACGTTCGCCGATGGCAGCCGCCGCCAGTTTTAACGACACCCGATGCGTCACCGGCACAATGGCCAGATACATCTTGTCGCCGGTGACGACGAGAGTCTTGAACACCACCGATGGATCCACTCCGAGGGCGGCCGCCGCCTCGAGTCCGTAGGACTCATTCATGGGGTCATGGGTGTACGGAGCAGTCTCGAACGCCACACCGTGACGTTCGAGTTCACGTACCGCTGGTGTCACGGCCGCAGTCTTCCACGCCAACCTCGAGGACCACCATCGCGGGTGCGGCCTTTGCCGGAACCCCTCTCGCGAAGCACTACGGTCACAGCGTGCGTATCACCGACCAGCCATCAAGCGAACCCGATGACTACGGGTTTGCACATCGGCTGCGGGTGCGTTTCGCCGAAACCGACGCCATGGGCATCGTGCATCACAGCCGGTATCTGCCATATCTCGAAGAGGCACGGGTCGAGTTCTTACGCCATATCGGTCGGCCATACGACCAGATTCGCGCCGATGGTGTCGACTTCGCGGTACTCGAAGCTCACGTGGCCTACCGCCGACCCCTACATTTCGACGACCAGGTGACAGTGCACGTGGCTATGGGCACTGTGCAGCGAGCCTGGTTCACAATGCAGTACCTGCTCTGCGTTGACGATCTGGTGCATGCCAGTGCCACCACCGCCCACGGCGGAGTGGGCAGCGACGGACGACCCGTGCGTCTGCCCGCATGGCTGCGCGGTTTCGCCGATGGCGCCGAATCCACGTAGCGTCTCGGTGTGCGCTCTCCCAAGGACTTCTTTCGCCCACTCGCCGTCGGGGCTCCCGAGCCTCTGCACGAGATTCCGTTCCGGCCGAGCCGGATGCTGCATTTCTTCCCGCCCAATAACGACAAGATGCGTGCCAAGGTGCCATCGCTCGTTGGCAACGTCGACGTGCTGGTGGCAAATCTTGAAGACGGCGTTCCCATGGCCGACAAGGAGGCCGCTCGCGCTGGCCTGATCGAGGTGGCCACAACGGTCGATTTCGGCACCACCCAATTGTGGACACGCGTCAACAGCCTCGACTCGCCCTGGTGCCTCGACGACCTGCAGGCGGCCGTGCTCGAGGCCGGTCATGCGGTGGACGTCATCATTTTGCCCAAGGTGGAGGGCCCCGAAGACATCCACTACGCCGACCGGCTGATCGCCCAACTCGAGGCTCGCGCCGGGCTCGACCGACCGATACTGCTGCACGCGATCTTAGAGACCGCGCGTGGCGTGGCCAACGTGGAAGAGATCTGCTTGGCATCACCGCGGATGCAGGGCCTGTCGCTCGGGCCGGCTGACCTCGCCGCAAACCGCCGTATGAAGACCACCCGCGTGGGCGGTGGACATCCCGACTACCTGGTGCGTTCCGACCCTGATCCCGACAATCCTGAGGCTCCGCGCCAACACTTCCAGCAGGATCTGTGGCACTACACGATCGCCCGCATGGTCGACGCCTGTGTCACTGCCGGCATCCTGCCCTACTACGGGCCCTTCGGCGATATTCGTGATCTCACGGCATGCGGCGACCAGTTCCGCAACGCCTATCTCCTCGGGTGCGTGGGTGCCTGGAGCCTGCACCCCGACCAAATCGCGGTGGCCAAAGAGGTGTTCTCTCCATCGGCGGCCGAGGTGGCCCATGCCCGACGCGTGATCGAGGCCATGGGCGACGGCACCGGAGCCATCATGCTCGACGGGAAGATGGAAGACGACGCGTCGGTGAAGCAGTGCCAGGTCGTATGACGCGTCGGTGAAGCAGTGCCAGGTCGTCGTGCGACTGGCAGAACAGCTCGCCGCCTCCGACCCTGATCTCGCCGCCCTCTACTCGACCGGAGCCTGATATGTCCGACCTCCGTCCCCGCCGATCCGTTCTCTACATGCCGGCCGCGAACGAACGCGCGCTGGAAAAGGCCCAGACCATCGCCGCCGATGCGCTCATCCTCGACCTCGAAGATGCCGTGGCCCCCGATGCCAAAGAAGCTGCGCGGGCCAACGCCTGCGCTGCCGCTGCCAGCGGTGCCTACGGCCGCCGAGAGATCACCATCCGCTGCAACGGGCTCGACACCCCATGGGGAGCTGATGATCTTGCCGCCGCCGCCACCAGCGGTGCTGATGCGGTCGTCATTCCAAAAATCGCCTCGGTCACCGAGATCGACGCTGTTGTGCAACACCTCGACGCGGCTGGCGCTCCCTCAACGATGGGTGTGTGGGCAATGGTCGAAACCCCGACCGCGATCTTCGACATCCGCTCCATCGCCGGCCACCCGCGCGTCCCGGTGCTGGTCATGGGCACCAATGACCTGTTGAAAGAACTCCGCGCCGAAGCCACCGCCGACCGGGCGGCACTCACCCCCCATCTCGCCACCGCCCTCCTCGGCTCCCGCGAGGCCGGCAAGGTGATTCTCGACGGCGTGTACAACGACGTGCGCAACCCGGACGGGTTCCTCGCCGAAGCCACCGCCGGTCGCCGGTTGGGCTTCGACGGCAAGACCCTGATCCACCCGAGCCAGGTTGACCCCACAAACGATGTGTGGGCTCCTGACGACGATGCCGTGGACTACGCCCGGCGTGTGATCGCTGCCTTCGACGAAGCCACCGCCGAGGGTCGCGGCGTGATCACCGTGGATGGACGCATGATCGAGAACCTTCACGTCGATAATGCACGCCGAGTTCTCGCAGTGGCCGACGCGATTGCCGCTATGTCAGCGGACTAGAACCGTCACCCGTCGAGTCGGCGACCGATCTCGACGATCTTTTCACCGGCGTTGTTCGCGTCGTCGCCTTGGGCTTCCAAGAGTGCCGACCGGTCACGGGCCGCTTCACGTTCAGCCCGGGCCGTATCCGCTTTTGCAATCGCTGCGTCGGTGCCGTGCTCGTTGATGAACTCGGCCCACTCGACGAGGGCGTCAACCATCTCGTCTTCGGGCACCACTGCCACATTGCGACCCTTCACGAACAGGTGACCACGACGGTTCCCGGCAGCGATACCGAGATCGGCCTCGCGCGCCTCGCCGGGGCCGTTCACTACGCATCCCATCACCGCGACCTGCAGCGGAAGTTGCCGCTCGCCGAAGGCCTCCATGGCTCGTGCCGCCACATCGATCACATCGATCTCCGCTCGCCCACACGATGGGCAGGCGATCAAGTCGACGTTGCGACGCTCACGCAACCCCAGCGCTTCGAGCAACTGGCGACCAGCACGGGCTTCCTCCACCGGATCGGCAGTGAGCGAATACCGAATGGTGTCGCCGATGCCCTCCATCAACAGTGTGGCGATACCAGCAGTGGCCTTCACCAGCCCGGCTGGAGGCGGACCGGCCTCGGTCACACCCAAATGCAGAGGATGGTCCGTGACCTCGGCCAACTGCCGGTAGGCCTCCACCATCAACGGCACGCTCGATGCCTTCACCGAGATCTTGACCAGAGAAAAATCAACATCGGCGAAGTAGGCCAATTCGCGCTGGGCCGACTCGACCATCGCTTCGGGCGTCGCGCCACCGTGGCGCTCGTACAGGTCGGGGTCGAGCGAACCCGCGTTGACACCGATACGAATCGGCACCCCGCGGTCGCGCGCCTCGGATGCAACAGCCTTGATGTGCTCGGGCTTGCGAATATTCCCGGGGTTCAACCGCAGACCATGCACCCCAGCCTCGAGCGCGGCAAGTGCCATCTTGTGCTGGTGATGGATGTCGGCGATCACCGGTATGGGCGAACGCGGCACGATCTGGGCGAGACCCACCGCCGCATCAGCGTCATTACAGGTGCAACGAACGATGTCGCAGCCCGCCGCCGCGAGGGCGTAGATCTGCTGCAGGGTGCCCTCGACATCGGCGGTCTTGGTGACCGTCATCGATTGCACCGTGATGGGGGCACCCCCGCCAACGGGCACCGACCCCACCATGATCTGTCGGGTCTCGCGACGATCGCTCGCCCATTCAGTGACCTGCATGACTCATCGCCCTTCCATCGCCCACGTGGGCATCGTCACCCGTACGCATATCTGCGCTCATCCGACCGGCCGCACGATGTCGAGGTAGAGCCCCGACATGAACAGGAACAGCAAGAGTGTCACCACGATCATTGTCACCGGTGCCAAGCGTTCCATATCGGCGTAGTACCGACGGCCGCTGCGACCCTCGCGAATCCGTTCGTAGATCGCCACGGCGGCGTGTCCGCCGTCGAGGGGCAGCAAGGGGAACAGGTTGAACACACCCACAAAGACGTTCAACAACGCCAGCATCTCCATGATGCCGGTGAACCCCGCCGAATCACCGATGTCATCGCTGACCGCGGTGATTCCCACCAGCGTCGTCGGCCGGGTGGACAGATCATCGGTGGTCCCGGCCAGATGGCTGAACAGATTCGTCGGGTCCAACACGCGCACCACACCCGTGATCGACGCGCCGGTCTGATCCACCAACGACCCAGCGGCGTGCCATGGCGACGACCACCACGCGCGATCGACGGTTTCCACGACCGGACGCGCGGACACCCCAAGGAATGCCGCGTCATCGCTGCCACCGACCAGTGCGAGTGATGCGAGCATCACATCGACCGTGCGCACCTCATCACCTCGGGCGATCACGACGTCCACAACATCACCCGGGGCATGCGCCGTCACTGCAGCCGAGAGGCCATCCCCCGCGGTCACCGCCACCCCACCAATGGACAACACCTCATCATCGGGCAGTAGCCCTGCTGCTGCGGCAGGCGTGCCATCAGAGACCGCCACCACCCGTGCAGCATCCAGGGACTGGGTCTGCCCGGCTGTTGCGTAGACGACCGACAGAATCACGATCGCCAAGATGAAGTGAGCGAGCGATCCGGCACAGATCACCAGCATTCGCGCACCGAACGGCTTTGACCGGTAGGTGCGGTCGCGATCAGCAGCATTGACGTCTTCGCCGGCATGCATCCCGATGATGCGCACAAATGCCCCCAGCGGTATGGCCCGAACGCCGTACTCGGTCTCTCCGCGACGGAAACTCCACACCCGCGGGCCAAAACCGATGAAGAACTGCGTTGCCTTCATCCCGGTGAGGCGAGCTGTGGAGAAATGGCCGAGTTCGTGCAACAGAATCGACACCAGCAGGCCAACGGCGAACACGAACCACCAGATGCTGAATACCGCCAGCACCGCGATGGACGCTGCCACGCCCAGCACACCGAGCAATCCCCGTAGGCCGCCGACCGGTTCGGCATCGTCAAGCGCCCCACCCGCCAGCGCCGTACGGCCTAGTCCGCCCGTACCCGCAGCACGTTCACCCGCGCGATGATCGGGCTCAGGGGCCGGCCAGGCGTCGCCGCCGGTAGTGGAGGAACGGTCGGTATCGATCATCGTTGGTGGGCTTCGCGGTGTCGTTCGAGACGATCAAGCGGCCATCTGTGCCACCACCGCAGCGGCAGCAATCCGACCGCGTCGATCGGCGTCGATCACATCTCCAACGGTACCCGGCACAGCCACATCGTGCGCGTCGAGCACACGGCTCACCACATCAGATATTGCAGCCCATCCAAGACGGCCGTCGAGAAATGCCTCCACCGCGACCTCATTTGCTGCCGACAGCACCGCAGGTGCATCACCACCCATCCGACCAGCAGCAATTGCAAGGTCCAGACAGCGGAACGTGGCGCGGTCCGGGCCTTCGAACGTCAACGAACCAACGGTTGCCCAATCGATGCGTCCGAAAGGCGTCCCGCCGCGCTGCGGCCACGCCAACGCGTACGCGATGGGAAGGCGCATATCGGGCATCGAGAGTTGCGCGATGGTGGACGCATCGGTGAACTCCACCATCGAATGCACCACCGACTGCGGATGCACCACCACATCGATGCGGTCATAGGGCACAGCGAATAGTTCGTGTGCTTCGATGACCTCGAGGCCCTTGTTCATCAATGTGGACGAATCGACAGTGATCTTCGGGCCCATCGCCCACGTCGGGTGGGCAAGGGCATCTTCACGACGCACCTGCGCCAGCTCGTCCAATGTCCGGCCGCGGAACGGGCCGCCCGAGGCCGTCAGAATCAAACGCTCGACCTCACCTGCATCAGGAGTC
Source organism: Actinomycetota bacterium (assembly GCA_009923855.1). Classification (GTDB taxonomy): domain Bacteria; phylum Actinomycetota; class Acidimicrobiia; order Acidimicrobiales; family Ilumatobacteraceae; genus Casp-actino5. The sequence continues at coordinate 18,132 of RFST01000006.1, read as the reverse complement.
CCCGAGCGCAGACATTGATGTAGAGCGCTGTGTTCTGAATCCACCGGAATCAATTCGGCACCCGGCGTCGAGCGCAGCGGTTGCACCACCGGGCCCGCCGCGATGAGGCTTTCCTTGTTCGCCAACGCCAGTCGACGCCCCGCCGCCAACGTGGCCACCGTGATGTCCAATCCGGCGAAACCAACGACAGCGTTCACCACGACATCGACCTCGCTGCACACCGGCGCGAGGTCGTCGACCACCTCAACATGGCCCATTCCTGCGTCGTTCAACATGTCGCGGGCCGTGGAACGAGCGGCCTCGTCAGCCACGGCCAGCACTCGCGCTCCGGTGGTGGCCACCACCTGCACCGCGTCGGCGACCGACGACCCCACCGACACCGCATCGATGCGAAAGCGATCGGGGTCGGCTGTCACGACCTCAACGGTTTGGCGACCGATGGAACCGGTGCACCCGGCGAGTGCGACCGAAACGGTCACGAGGCCCAGGGCTCGAGAATCAACGTGAGGTAATAGACCGCCGGCAGCGTGAGCAAGAAACCGTCGAAGCGGTCGAGCACCCCACCGTGGCCTTTCACAAGCGACCCGAAGTCCTTCATGCCGAGGTTCCGCTTGAACATCGATTCGATCAGGTCTCCTGCCGGTGCGGTGATCGACACGATGACGGCGAGCGCGAGCAGATGGCCCGTGCTGTCCCAGGTGCTGTTCCACCCCCCGATACCCACGACGACCAGTACCACAACGGTCATCAAGCCGCCACCGATAAAACCTTCGACGGTCTTCGACGGGCTGATCCAGGACCGCAGGGGCGTGCGCCCAGCAGCCGACCCCACGAACAACGCACCCACATCGTTCGCCACGACCGCAAGGGCCAGCATGAACAAGGTGTCGGTGCCGGTGTCGGCCCGCAGTACCTCGCCGGTGGTGGAGAACCGCAGAATCAACCCTGCATAGGCACCCGCCAACCCGATCCACACGGTGGGCAAGGTGGTGATTGAAATATTCGGCAACGGCCCGATATCGATCGATCGCGACCCGATGTATGTGCCTGCCGTCGCGGCAAAACCGAGGAGCAGCACCAGTGGCAACGTGCCATCTCCCAACCAGTAGGCCGCCAACGGCGCGGTCACGCAGGTGACGATGCCGGGCACCACCGCAGGCCGGTACCCGCGCTCGGTGACCTTGTCGTAGAACTCCACAGCCCCGAGACCGAGGACAACAGCCACCAGTGCGGCCACCGACCACGGACGCCACATCAGGGCGCCGACGAACACCAGCACGAGGAGCAAGCCCACTGCGGTGGCGACCGGTAAATCGCGGCCGGTGGCAGTCGGCGCGGTGCCCGGCACCGGATCAGCTCCCCGCCGGCCCGGCCGACGCGACGGGCGACGCGTGGCACCCGACGGGTCGGCACTGCGACGTTCAATACCCGCTGGGTCGGTACCGATGACGATGCGTGACGGCTCTGTGGCCACGGTCTCACCGGTGACACGACCCGAGTCAACCAGAACGCCCTCGGGCGAATCGTCGTTCCAGACGGGCTGCTCGGCCGTGAACGATGCCCACAATTCATCTTCGGAGCGCGAGGCTGCCGGTGTGGGATCCACGACCGGGTTCACCCCAGTGGGATCCGACGGACGCGGAATTTCACCCGTTGCAGGTTCGCTCCAGTGCGGCATGGGGCCGGACTCATCGTCGAAGGCCAGCGCGGGTGGCGGTGCGGGTGCGTCTTCTACGTGCCGGACACGATCAGCGAAGCGATCGAAGTCGGCGTCGAGCGCACTGTCGAGCAGCCCGTTGTCGCCGTCGCCGCCAGCTGCGCGATCGGCCTCGGCATCATCACGATGCTCGCGGCCAGGATCGGTGGGATCACGGAACAGGGATCCGTCGTCGCCGTACCGGTCGTTCATCTCTGTACCCCCTTCATCGGTTGGTACCCACCCCAGGTGCCCGCACTGCGGTCACACCTCGAGCAGTTCGGTCTCCTTGCGGCCAAGCGCCGCATCGATGCGATCAACATGTTCAGAGGTGGATCGGTCGAGCTCTTTCTCGGCTCGTTCCAACTCGTCGGCGGAGATCTCGCCGTCCTTCTCCGCTGCCTCAAGCGCCTTGCGTGCATCACGGCGGATATTGCGCACCGCCACGCGACCGTCTTCGGCCATCTGCTTGGCAACCCGCACGTAGTCGCGGCGCCGCTCCTCAGTGAGCGCCGGGAAATTCAAACGGATCACCACACCATCGTTATTCGGTGATACTCCGAGATCGGAGTCGCGAATGGCCTTCTCGACCGCGCCGAGCGCCGCTCGATCATGCGGTTTGATGAGCAGCTGGCGGGCTTCGGGAACTTGAATCGACACCAACTGCTGCATCGGCACCGGCGCGCCGTAGTACTCAACAAGAAGGTGCTCGACGAGTGCTGGTGCGGCACGGCCTGTGCGCACCGTCGCGAACTGGCTCTGCACGTGCACCACGGCTTTGTCCATCTTCTCCATGGCGTCGAGCAACGTCTCGTCGATCACCCGCACAGCGTACCCACCCCATGGGCCACGCGGGTGGAGGCGTGCACCTATCAGACGTCGTGGACCATGGTGCCGACCTGTTCGCCGGCGAGAATCGCTCGCAACGAACCGCGCGTCGACATGTCGAAGACCACGATGGGAATCTGGTTATCGCGGCAGAACGCAATGGCGGTGGCGTCCATCACCTTGAGGTCTTTGGTCATGACCTCCATGTAGTCGACCTCGTCGTATTTCACGGCGTCGTCGTTCACGCGGGGGTCAGCGTCATAGACACCATCCACACCTGAATGAGTGCCCTTCAACAGGGCATCTGCTTCGATTTCGGCGGCACGCAGCGCCGCTGCGGTGTCGGTGGTGAAGAACGGGTTGCCGGTACCGGCGGCGAAGATCACCACCCGGCCCTTCTCCAAGTGACGCACCGCACGTCGCCGGATGTACTGCTCGGCAATTCGGGGCATCTCGATCGCCGTCTGCACCCGGGTGGGCTGGCCCTTGCGTTCGAGCGCATCTTGAAGAGCGAGAGCGTTCATCACCGTGCCGAGCATGCCGATGTGGTCGCTCTGGGTGGGATCCATCCCCTCCATCGCTCCGGTGCGGCCACGCCAGAAGTTGCCTCCACCGACGACCACAGCCACATCAACGCCCATGTTCTGGCGGAGATCGATGATCTCGGCTGCGGTCGCGTCGAGAGTGGGACCGTCGAGCCCGCGTCCCTCAGGGCCAGCAAGCGCCTCACCGGAGGGCTTGAAGACGATGCGCCGCCAACGGGGTGTGGTGGTCATCGTCGCTGTCCTCTCAGCCGATCTCGACCTGGGCGAATCGGACGATCTCGGCCGATCCAACAATGTCGGTGATGCTCTTCTTGTCGTCTTTAGCGAAGGGCTGCTCGTAGAGAACGATGTCTTTGAAGAACCCGCCCAAGCGGCCCTCAACGATTTTGGCGATCGCCTGCTCGGGCTTGCCCTCGTTGCGGGTGATGGTCTCCAGCGTGGCCCGCTCGGCCTCGATGGCGCTGGCGGGAACATCGTCACGACGCAGGTACGCGGGTCGCGCAAAGGCGATGTGCACGGCGAGGTCGTGGGCGAGTTCGTCGTTGCCACCAGCCACTTCAACCAGGACGCCGTTCACACCGCGGCCACCCTGGATGTGCTGGTAGTGCCCGATCACATTTCCGTCGGCGGCCTTCATGTACTCGACCCGGCCAAGTTCGATCTTTTCCTTGAGGGTGATCTTCAGCTCCTCGAGGTCGGCGTCGTCGGCGCTGACAGCGTCGGGTCCACCGGCGAGCACCGCGGCAAGCATGCGATCGGCCGCTTCTTTGAACTGGTCGGAACCGGCCACGAAGTCGGTCTCGCACTTCAACTGCACCATCGCCGCCACGCCCGATTCGACAGCTAGGGCGATGACGCCCTGGTCGTTGTCGCGGTCGTCGCGCTTGGCCGACGCGGCCAAGCCCTTCTCACGGAGGAACTGCTTGGCGGCTTCCATGTCACCGTCGTGTTCGGTGAGAGCCTTCTTGCAGTCCATCATGCCGGCGCCGGTTGCCTCGCGCAGCGCCTTCACATCTTGTGCGGTGAATGACATCGGTCGTCCTCGATTCGGTTGTGGGGGTCAGTTCTCGTCGGCGGACGCAACCTCGGCGGCTGGCTCCTCGGCGGGAGCCTCCTCGGCTGCGGGGGCCTCACCGGCATCTGCGGCCACCTTCTTGGCAGCGAGACGGGCCTCGCGCTCGGCTTGGGCCTTCGCGGCTGCGGCGCGGGCATCAGCTTGAGCCTTCTCGAACGCTGCGGCATCCTCGGGGCTGCGCTCGGGCGGCGCCGGGATGACCGGCTCTGCCGACGGGCGACGCGACGCGATGTAGCGACCCTCGAGCACCGCTTCGGCGATCACATTGGCGAACAGGGCGTTCGCACGGATGGCGTCGTCGTTGCCGGGGATCGGGTACTGAATGACATCCGGGTCAACGTTGGTGTCGACCACAGCCACCACGGGGATTCCGAGCTTGTTGGCCTCGGTCACCGCAATGTGCTCTTTCACGGTGTCGAGCACGAACACCGCGTCAGGGGCTTTCTTCATGTCGCGCAGACCACCGAGGTTGCGCTGCAACTTGGTGAGTTCACGGTCGAGCAGGAGCGCCTCTTTTTTGATCATGAGGTCGAACTCGCCGATGGACTTCTGGCGCTCAAGTTCCAACATCTTGTTCACCCGCACCGAAATGGTCGAGAAGTTGGTGAGCATGCCGCCCAGCCAGCGCTCGTTCACATACGGCATGCCGCAACGATCGGCCGAGGTGCGAATGGGGTCCTGCGCCTGCTTCTTCGTGCCGACGAACAACACGGTGCCACCGTCGGCAACAAGGTCACGCAAGAAGCCGTAGGCGGTCTCGATCCGCGACAGCGTCTGATCGAGGTCGATCACGTAGATGCCGTTGCGCTCTCCAAAGATGAAGCGCCGCATCTTGGGGTTCCAGCGACGGGTCTGGTGCCCGAAATGGGCGCCTGCCTCGATCATCTGGCGCATGCTGATCACAGCCATGAGTGTCTCCTGTTCTGCGGTTACCCAACCGACCCGGGCGCCGTAGCGACCGCAGATGGACCGGTGGTTGTTTCTGATGGACGCACCTGTTGGTGCGGCACCCCGGGATGGGGCACCTCCGCGATGCTATCGACTGCACACAGCGGTCGGACACGGCGGTGAGAACGCCAGAGTTGGCCGCGGCCCCATGATCAGCACGTGGGGCGACGCGACGCCGGTCGCGCTGGTGCGCCATCGTCGGGCACCACCCGCGCGCGATAGCCAGAGGTCGAGAGCCATCGCGCCGGATCGAGGTAATCATCACCACGGCGCACGCCCACATGCACCGTTGCCGTTGATACGCCGAGCATCTGGCCCTGCCGCGCCCTGTCCCCCAGGTGCACTATTGCGTCAACTCCGACGATGGTGATGCGCTCGATGCCGGTGTCGAGAGTGACCCATGGCGTCCCCGCCACCACACCGGCATAGACGACCGTCGCCGCCGTTGGAGAGCGCACCACCGCCCCCGCCTCGGACCCGAACTCAACCCCGCGGTTACCGGCACACCACCGACACGCAGGGGGCCGAAACGGGTCGATGATCGGCGCCTCCACCACCGACGCCCAGCACGTTCCAGCAACCGGTTCAGCGATGGTGGTATCGGCCGCCGCCGCCGCGGTGAACGCCACAATCGCGACCGGTACCAGCGCGGCCCCGATCGTCGACCCCAGGGTGACACTCACCACAACACCTCCACATGTGTTGGCATGACACCGCGCGAGTCGCGCTGGTATCGCTCAGAGCAGATCGCGTGAGCGCAGCCTCGCCCGCAACGACAACACCGCCCGCGTGTGGATCTGCGAGACCCGCGACTCAGTGACGCCGAGGACGTCACCAATCTCGGCAAGCGTCAGACCTTCGTCGTAGTACAGGGCGAGCACAAACCGCTCGCGATCACTGAGATCACCGATTCCCGAGCGCACCGCCGCGCGCAATTCGTCTTCTTCGACCCCGGCCGATGGTGTGCGCTCGCCATCACGGTCGACGGAAACCGGTTCCGCGCCCGCAGCCACCGCCCGATCAAGCGGTCCAACGGTGGTGGCCGCAACAGCCGACAACCACGCCGCCAACTCGTCCACATCGATCCCGAGCCGTTCAGCGAGTTCGGCATCGGCTGGCGCTCGGCCCTCATCGTGTTCGAATCCGGCGATCGCCGATTCGATACGACGAGCTTTCGACCGCACCGACCTCGGCACCCAGTCGAGTTGACGTAAACCGTCGTAGACGGCGCCACGAATTCGCGGCGCGGCGAAGGTTTCGAAACGCACGCCGTGCGTCGGGTCGAATCGCTCCAGCGCATCAATCAGACCGAACACCCCGTAGGACACCAGATCCCCGCCATCGACACTCGACGGCAGACCGGCGCCCACACGACCGGCCACGAATTTCACCAGAGGCGAATAGTGCACGATCAGGTGGTCTCGACTCGCCGAGGCACGCCGTCGCTGCCAGCGATCCCAGTGCAGAGCCAGCTCGGCATCGGCGTCGGCAAGCCCGCGTCGTTGCCCGGCCGGCGGCGGTGGAGGAGGTGGGGTCATGCGCGTGGATGGGCGTCGCGGTAGGCACTCATCAAGCGCTCACGGCTCACATGGGTGTAGCGCTGGGTGGTTGACACATCTGAGTGGCCGAGCATCTCCTGCACAGCCCGAAGGTCGGCTCCGCCATCGAGCAGGTGGGTGGCGAATGTGTGGCGCAGCGCATGCGGGTGCGTTGGGGTGGCGCACCGCCGGTCGAGGATGCGACGCACGTCGCGCGGGGTGAGCTGATGACCCCGTTCGTTACCGAACACAAGATCGCCGAGGTCGGTGGGAACAACCTCGTGGCGCAGCGCCAACCACTCACTGGTCGCCGCGACCGCTGGTTGCCCGAGCGGCACACGACGCTGCTTCGATCCTTTGCCCCACACCCGAAGGGCACCGCCGTTCAGATCGAGATCGTCAAGACGCAGACCACACACTTCAGACACGCGCAGTCCCGACCCATAGAGGATCTCGCAGATCGCGAGGTCGCGACGATGTCGCCACTCGGGCTCATCAGGGTCGGCCGGGGCGAAGAGCGACTCGAGGTCACGGTCGCCCAGCACGCGGGGCAGGCGACCAGCGCCCGCGCTGATCTGCACGCCGAGTGTGGGGTCCACCGGTGCCAGTCCGCGTCGCAGTGCCCACGCGAAGTACCGGCGGAGCGCAGCCACTTTGCGCGCAATGGACCGGCGTGCATATTGCCGGGTGGTGAGGTTTGCCACGTAGCGACGCACAGCCACCCGGGTGACATCGGCGGGCCCCTGCATGGAGAGGCGTTCCACCCACTCGGCGAACAGGCGGATATCGCTGAGGTACGCCGCTACCGAACGGTCGGCCAGAGACGTCAACGACGACGCAAAGTCGGCTGTGTGCCAGCGCTCATCGAGATTGGCAACGTCATCGTCGGGGTTGACATCTCCCGCGACGTCATCGGCGGGCCCCTCAACGTCATCTGGGCGAGGCTGCTCCGCCGCCGCGGTGGCCGAGCGCGGGCGACGCCCGGCTCCGCTGACGCGTGCGGCGTGAGACCCACTCATACCGTCGAGGGTATTCGCTCATCAGGGGTGCTGTCCGGACAGTCGTGAGATCGCTAGCTCGACCCAGCCCCCCTCAGCGACGACCAGGCCGGCGCCAACCAGGTCGCTGACAGCGCAGGCCATATCGGCCACCGAGTGCATAGTGCGTGCGGCCAAGGTGTCGAGGGTGGCTGGCCCATCGGCGAGCACTGCCACAACATCGCCATGAGGTGACGCATCCGAACCCGGCAGGCCCAGTGGACGCACAGGCGCAACGCCGCGACAACCGTCATGGCTGATACCCAGAGCCATCAACACGTCGTCGACATCGGTGACGACTCCGGCACCGGATGCAACGCCCCATCGAGGCCGACCTCACCGACCATGTGCAAACCGCCGACGGCATCAGGCGGAATCCGTTGCGCTGCCACCAACACGCCGATCGCAATAGCAAGGTCGAGACCCGACCCCGTCTTGCGATGATGCGGTGGTGCGAGGTTGACCGTGATCCGCCGATCGGGCCAGTCGAACCCGCTCGACAGTACGGCGGCCCGCACCCGATCACGGGCTTCACGACATGCCTCATCGGGCAGGCCGAGCATGGTGAAACCCGGCAGGCCGGCGCCGACGTGAACCTCAACGGTGACCGGATGCCCGTGTGCACCTCGAACCGTGGCCGATGCGATATTCGCGATCATGTGCGTACCCCTTGTGAAGAATTCGGCCAGGCGATGCCCAGCCGCAACAGGGGAGGTCGGTGATGGCACCGTAGGACGGGGGTGTGACGGCGTCGATGATGACCGGCATGGCACAGTAGGTGCCGTGCCAACAAGGTCGCGTCGCCTCCACCGCATTGCGGCTATTGCCGTGGCCGTCACGACGCTGGCTGCTTGTGGCGATGACGGGCCGTCACCCGACGCTGCTGCGTTCTGTGCGTTGGTCAGTGAACGAGCTGCCGACGTTGTCTCCCCCACCATCGGGACCGAACTCGACATTGAGGCGACGATCGATCTGTACCGCGACCTCGGCGACCTCGCGCCGTTGGCGATCGGCGAGGAATGGGACCAGTTGACCCTCGGCGTGGTGACCGCAGCCACCGTGGTGCCCGGCGATGAGACATCCGTGCAGCGAGCCGTGCAGCAGGCCTACGCCACCGAGCGGGCAGCCGTTGCCGTGGCTGCGTGGGTGTCGGCCTCGTGCGGCGTTGATCTCGGTCCGGTGACCACCTTGGCTCCCCAAGATGCTGCGGACCCGGCCACGCCGCCGGGCTATAGCGAGCCCAATGGTTGATCGGCCCCGAGCACCTAGCGGTGTTCGCCGAGTTCAGTTTCCTCGTAGGACAACACCGCCGAGAAACCCAATGATTCGTACACAGCCCGCGCTGCAACATTCGACGTTGCGACATTCAACACAATCGTCGTCACCCGGTCCAGAAGCGTTGACGCGACTGCCGACGTCAACATCCGTGCATATCCACGACCTCGATACTCCTCAATGGTGAATACCCCGCCGATCGCAGCCACACCATGATCGTCGGACAGAACGTGGGTGCCCGCCACGGCAACAAGTCGATCGGACTCTCTGAATCCGAAGAACACCCCGCCGTTCAACATATGCGGAAGGAAAAACCCTGCTCCCGGTTCCGTGGAGTACACCAACCCGAGTTCCTCCGCATCGCCACGACCGAGGCGCTCCACCTTGGTGTCCACTCCGACGAGTGCCGACGGGTCGGTGAGAACGTAACGCTCGTGCGGCTCACACCATCGCACAGAACGAACGCCAGCGAGGGCAGCGCACATACCCGTCGGGCCGGTGATCAACTGCCCTGCGGGCAAATAGGGCGCTATGTCGACAATGAGTTCGACCGTTGCCGAGGGTGAACGTGACGACACCGCGTAGCAGGCCGTGCCCTCACCATCTGGGAGGCCCACAATTCCCACGAGCGCATCGCCACGTCGCCACCATGTCGATGCCGACCAATACGGTTCATCCAGGTCGCCAAGTGCGTATACATGAACGTCCACCCGGTCCGAAAGAAACCGAGCGAGCGTCGCTCGATCACTGATCCTTTCCGAACCGACCGGCGGCGAGATCACAAACGGCCGGCTTCCGTCACTCGACGAAGAAACTGTTGAGTGCGTTCGTGCTGCGGTGTCGTAAACACTTCCCTTGGCGCCCCTTGCTCCAGCACCTGTCCCCGGTCGAGGAAGCACACTCGATCTGCAACCTCTCGCGCGAACCCCATCTCATGGGTTGCCAGCACCATCGTCAATCCCCGGCCAGCCAACTCTCGAATGACCCCAAGAACCTCACCGACCAACTCGGGGTCGAGGGCCGACGTGACCTCGTCAAGCAGCAGAACTTCGGGGTCTGACATCAGTGCGCGCGCGATCGCGGCGCGTTGATTCTGACCACCCGAGATGCGATTCGGATACTCGTCGACCTTGTCGATCAATCCGAAACGTTCCAGAAGGTCTCGACCGGTGGCTTCGGCGGTCGCTCGGTCGATGCCATGGGCGCGCCGCGCGCCGAGCGTCACGTTGTCGAGCACCGTCATATGTGGAAAGAGATTGAACGACTGGAACACGATTCCAATCCGCCGACGCACAGCATCTGCGTCAACATCCCGCCCGATCACCGAGAGACCATCAAGACGAATATCTCCTGAATCGATTGGGTCGAGAAGGTCTACGCAACGCAACAGCGTTGACTTACCGCATCCACTCGGGCCGATCAGACACAGCACCTCGTGCTCGGCCACGCTCAGCGATAGGCCGTCGAGTACGACCCGATCACCGTATGACTTGGATACGGCATCGATTTCGAGCTTCACCGGTGGTGCAGACTCCATCGCCCGGTCACCCCACCATGGTCTGCGAACGGACGGCTCGGTCACGTGCGATGAACCAATCGACAAAGCGCGTCAGCGGAATCGAGATTGCTAAGAACAGCAGAGTCGCCACGACAAAAGACGTGTAATTGAACGTACGGGTGGTGTAGATCTGCGCCTCGCGAACTGCATCTCGAACACCGAGCACCGAGATCAACGCCACATCTTTTTGGAGGCTCACAACAGTGTTCATGAGTGCCGGCACAACATTCCGTATCGCCTGCGGCAGGATCGCGAAACGCAGCGACTGCCACTGGGTGAGCCCGAGCGCCCGCGCCGATGCCGTCTGACTCTCCGGAACAGCATCGATACCCGACCGATAGATCTCCGCGGTGTACGCCGAGTAACTCAGGGTCAAGGCCATGATCCCCCAGAACGTCGAACTCCTCGGCAGACCCGAAATGTCGAGTGCCGGAACTCCGAAACCCAAGAGCAGGATCAGCAAAATGAGTGGAACGCCGCGGAACACATCGGTGTACACCACGGCGACAAGACGCACCGGCCAGAACGCGGGGCCGCGAAGGCTACGCATCACCGCAACAGCCAGTGCAACGACTGGGATCAGCAACATCGCATACGCGAACAACTCGAGGTTCAGCCAGAAACCATCGAGAACCTGCGGCCACGCCTCAACGAAATCGTCGCCGTTGAAGAACTGTTGACGCACTCGCGGCCAGTTCGGGCTACGGACGACGACGAGTGCTCCGCCACCAAAAACCACGACCGCAGACACCGTGGCGATAAGCGCCGAGCGGACCCCATCAATATCGCCAAGAGCGCGCCGCACCCGGCCGCGTTGCGGCGGTCGGGTGGGCGCGTCTGGCGATGTCACAGCAGAGCTGATCAGTCAGTGATCGACGGGATGGAACCGCCCTGGTTGAGCCACTCATCCTCAATGGCAGCGAGAGTCCCACCGTCACGCAGAGCGGTCAATGCGCTGTTCACACAGGACACCAGGGGGTTGCCCTCCTCGAAGAGCATGCCCAACTCCTCCGGAGCGTCATCGCTGCGTGGCAGAACACCGATGATGGATGCATCCGTGATCTCAACCGCGGTGATGTAGTACGCCGTTGGTAGGTCGAACACGATCGCATCAACTTGACCAGCATCAAACGCCGCCTTGGCAGCTGCGTTGTCGTCGTACACCTGTACGTCGGAATCTGGTGCGATCACTGACTCGGCGTAGTCAAGACTCGTGGTGCCGAGAGCTGCGCCAACACGAACCGACCGCAGATCATCGAGGGTCGATGCGCCCGCTGCCGGACCGTCGGCGCGACCGATGATGGCCTGTTCGACCTGGTAGTACCCGTCGGAAAAGTCAACCACCTCGTCACGAGCCGCCGTGATCGAGTACTGCTGGATGTTGAAGTCCCAATCCTTCTCTCCCGGCGCGATGACTTCATCGAAACCAGTGCGGACAAACGTCACGTCACCAGCGTCAAACCCGAGTTCAGCAGCGAGGGCGTAGACGAGAGCACCCTCGTACCCGGTGCCCGTCGTCGGGTCATCAAAGTCGTCCTCACCTGCGCCCATCCACGGAGGGAAGACCGTCTCGCCGGTGGCAACGGTCAGTACACCTTCTTGGACAGTAGGCAGAGTGTTGCAATCTGTACCAGCGTCGCTGGTTGCATCTGAGTCGTCACCACATGCGGTGGCCACTGTTGCCAGTGCCGCCACGGCGACGATGAGTGTGCGGGCCTTCATTGTTCCTCCCCTGCCGGCGACGGTCGCTCGGCACCTCCGAAGTGTAGGCGCGCTACACGGGGTGACGATGCGTGTTGGCCGAGGTCAGACGATTTCGCCACGACGCAGAATCACCGCGTCGCACAGGCCATATTCCTTGGCCTCTTCGGCGGTGAACCACCGGTCGCGCTCGGAGTCGGTCTGGATCTGCTCCAATGCCTGACCCGAGTGCTCGGCGATCAATTCAGCCATGCGGCGCTTGGTGTAGGCGAGCTGTTCGGCCTGAATGGCGATGTCGGCAGCCTGGCCACGCAAACCGGCCAGTGGCTGATGCATCATGATGCGCGCGTTCGGAAGGCTGTAGCGCTTGCCAGCGGCTCCGGCGGTGAGAAGGAACTGGCCCATGGAGGCAGCAAGTCCGAGACACACCGTGGCCACATCGCATGACACGAACTGCATCGTGTCGTAGATGGCCATACCCGCGGTCACCGACCCGCCGGGCGAATTGATGTACAGCCAGATGTCGGCATTGGGGTCTTCCCCCTCGAGGTACAGCAATTGCGCGCACAGCTGGTTGGCGATGTCGTCGTTCACATCCGATCCGAGGAGTACCACTCGGTTCTTCATCAAACGGTTGAACACGTCGTTGCGCGGGTCGGCACCCCCATCGAGGGCGGAGGGCATGACGAGGCCGGTCTCTGACACCATGGGTCTCACGCTACCTGTGGTGCTGGCTGCATGCTCAGCGGGCCACACCAGAGAACACGACCGCCACCGCCGCATCTGGACGATCACCGGCGGCCAAATCGCTCAGCAGGCCAGCGACACCAGCCGTACCGGTGGGCGACACCGCATCGCCGCCGTCGTTCACCATGCGATGAGCAGCCACCACCGTGGCCTCGTCGGCGATCACCGTGCGACCACCGCTGGCACGCAGACGTGTGACGATGCCGAGCCAGTCATAGGTCTCGTCATCGAGGATGCCATCGGCAAGTGAGTGCGGGGCATCCCAGGGACGCATCACCTCGGCCCATCGCACACCGGGGTTGGCGTCGTCACCGAGTGCCGCAACCGCCGCCGCCAATGGTGCGCACCCAGCCGTCTGCACCGCATGCAACGCCGCAGCGTCGCCAAGGCCATCGCTGCAACAGGTGGCAAATGCCCCACCACCGACCTGCACATACACCCGCTCTAGATCAACGCCCGCGGCATCGGCCTGGGCTCTCATCTCCCAACCGATCGTGCGGCCCGTGTCGAGACACCATCCGTTGTGTGGCCCCTGCACACTGAACGGAACGGCCCCATCGGCGATGGTCCGACGGAACGCGGCCATCGCCGGGTCGCCCGGGGGATCACCGTCATGGCGCGCGCAGCGGCGTACGTCGGCGCCCAGGCGATCGAGTCCATCGCCGAAGGCCTCATCCATCCATGTCGGAACGAACACCGTGATGGGCCAACGGACCCGACTGGCCAGCGTGGCTGCGGCGAGCGCTGCATTCCCGCACGACGAGATCGCCAGCGGCGCCCGGCTGGTGGACAGGCCAAGGCGTTCAGCCACCAGCAGGTGCAAGAGCACACCAACGAGGTGGCGCGCCTTGTGCGAACCGGCCACATTGCTGGTCTCGTCCTTGGCCCACACCTCCACCCCTGTGGCATCGCTCAGCGCACCGTGTCGCGCAAACGGTGTGCGGCTGAACCCATCACCGATCTCACGCGCGATCTCCACCGTCACGTCGTCGTCCATGCCATGTGCCCGCGCGAATGCCCACCACGCGCTTGAGCGTCGGAACGCCACAAGGGTGTTCGGATCGTCATCGGGGATCACCGGCGCCCCATCGGCGACCGGCATCAACACATGGCGCCAGTCATCGGCTGTGGCGCGTGGACATGTCCACGAGTAGGCCTCGGCGATGTCGACACGCGTTCCGCAGACCGCGCAGACCCAACCGACGACCACGATCGATCAGCCGGCGGCCACGCGAGCGTTGAACTCGTCGATCATCGTGTCCCAGATGTCGACGTAGCGGCGCAAGCCCTGCCAGAACGACTGATGGCGGCGCTGCTCGAACAACTCGAAGGGGGTGCCCTGCTGTTCGACCCAGGTGTAGTAGCCGAGGTTGAAGATGCGACGACGATCCGCCTCGGTGCAGTCGATCATGTACTCGGTCGACAGGTGCATCAGGTGCTCACCCGCAATCGCTGCGGCATCGGTTGCATCCACACCGCCGCCAAAACGCTGGGCAAGCGTCTTGGCTCGTTCACTCGGATACAGCGCGGCACCATCGGTGGCCACAGTGATGATCGCGTCATCGGGGCCAAGGTCGAGCAGCCGGGCGGTCTTGATGGCTGCGAGCACATTCGCAATCGCGGAGAACCCGAAGTGCTCCAGCGTGGCGACCACGGCCGGGTCCACACCCATCTTTTCCACCAGGTGCGCACGGCCCGCAGCGGTGTTGAACAGCACATCGAGGTCATCGGTCGACCGGTCGCTGATCGCGCACACCACATCAGTGTTCATCACGTTGTGGATGAGCGGGATGTGTTTGTCGCCGATGCCTTGGATGTTGTGCTCGCCGAACCCGTTCTCGAGCATTGTCGGGCATTCGAGTGCTTCTACGGCCACAATCCGCGCGCCATAGTCGTCTTTCAAACGATCACCTGCGGCAATCGTTCCGGCTGAACCTGTTGCCGAGGTGAATGCCGCAAGCCGGAGATCCCGGCCCGATGCTGCGCGGACGGTCTCGAACACATGGCCGAGCGCGCGACCGGTCACCCGATGATGACCAAGGTGGTTCCCGAACTCGGAGAACTGGTTCAAAATGAAGTTCTCATCATCGAGGGCGAGTTCGTTACACGCGTCGTAGATCTCTTTCACGTTCGATTCGGTGCCGGTGGTGCGGATCACATCCTCGGCTGGGTTCTCGCACCACCGGTCAAGCCAGTCGAACCGCTCCTGGCTCATGCCTTCGGGAAGAATGGCCACGCCACGGCTGGCCATGATGCGGCTGATGGCGATGCCGCCTCGGGCGTAGTTCCCCGTCGAGGGCCACACCGCCCGGTGACGTGTGGGGTCGAACTGACCGGTCACCACCCGCGGTGCCAAACAGGAGTAGGCCGCCAGCACCTTGTGTGCGGTGATCATCGGGAATCGATCGCCGAATACCGCAATGATCGGGCTGGCCACACCGGTCAGTTCGCTCGGCAACACCACATGATCGGGCACATCCACTCGCCCACCCGCGAGGTTGTTGTACCAATGCACCCGCCACAGGTTGCGGGCATCGGGACCGTTGTGATCAGCATCACCGACAAGGCTCGGGTCGATAGTTGTTGGATCGGCCAACTGCGAAAAGCGCGGCAGAACGATGCCGCGTTCGCGAAACCGTTGCACCGAGTTCTCGAGCGCGTCGGCGTCGACAACCCGATCGGCAAGACCGAACTGATTCTCGAGGGCATCGGTCAGGGCGTCAGCAACGATCGTCACTTTCACATTCTGTCAAAGGACAGCGCCCGGTGCCATGACGGCACCGCAGAGAATATTTCTGCGAGATTGTTCACCGCAGTCGCTCTGAACGGTGACAGGACAGACCAGAGGAGACGTGATGAGACAGTCAATAACCGTACTTACCGCCGCGCTTGCCGGCCTGACGTTGTCGGCATGCTCGGTGACCACTGGGGGTAACAGCGACGACACCGCCGATGCGGGTGTACCCGCAACGACCGATGTTGTCGTCACCATCCCAGTGCCCAGCACCGATGCACCCTCCAGCACGCCAACCTCCACGACCGAACCCGTCGATGTGGCGACCACAGACGACACCAGCACGACCGATGGTGCACCGACCACCACCGATCCGCCATCGGCGATCACCGTTCCCGTGCCCGTGCCGACGACATCGGCCCCGGTGAACACCGACGAATTCGAAGCGATTACGGCCACGCTGCCCGTTGACGACGACGACCGCTGGACGGCGTGGAGTACCGAGCGATGCGGTCTGCGGGCCGTGGTGCTGAACGGCCCCACCGAGTGGGGTGTCATCGACAATGCCGATGGTTCGGCGACACCGGAATTCGCTATCTGGCACCATGCCGATGGCGAATGGGTCCGCACCGACCATTCCTGGCTGGGCGACACCACCACGTCAGATACGGCCGCCTTCGCCTTTTCATCGGCCGAGCTCATCATCCTCGACGGCCTCGATGAACCCGTGCTGGTCACATCGTTGTCGAGCGCCGACGGACCGAGCGCGACAGTGCGCATCCTCGATACGAACTGCAATTGGTGGACACGACCCGTGATCACCCCCTGCGGGGTGGTCGCGGCGCCGCAGGCCGTCACACCATTCCCCGCCAGCGTGACGATCATGATGGCTGATGCCATCGATGCCCCCGAGTGGCCCTGCTCGGTCGGTGACCCGTGGCCCATCGTGTGGAACGAAGAGTTCCGGATGCCCACTGTGGACCCCGGCGCGCAATTCTGCAGCGACTACGTGCCCACCGAGGTGGACGATCCGATGCAAGCCATGGCGTTGACAACGACCGCGTGCACCCGCGGTGACGTCATCACCGCTGCGCAGTCGATGCTCGTCGACCGTGGTGTGGCCGTTGATGTCGATGGCGAATTCGGACCGGGCACCCTGCGAGCAGTGATGCGGTTCCAGCGTGACAATGGGCTAGAGGTCACCGGCCGACTCGATCCGGCCACATGGTCGCTGCTGCGACCAGCTGGCGAATAACCCTCGACCAACCGCGGTGAGCGATGGGCCGATCGCTCACCTCATCGCTACGATCCCCCTCACGCGGGCGTGGCGGAACTGGCAGACGCGCAGGATTTAGGTTCCTGTTCTACGGAGTGTGGGTTCGAGTCCCACCGCCCGCACAGCCACCGGTCAGAGCGGCCGAGTCGTGATGGTCGAGAAGCACATCTCGTCATTCGACCCGAACGACCACAGCACGTACGCAGGCTCGAGATTGGCGTTGCGCCGCGACCGTTCCCAGGTGCATTCGAACCGCAACACATCACCGGCTTCGACGATGATGCTGTCGGCCGGCCGATAGTTGTACTGCCAGTCGTAGTCCCAGTCGTCGATGTCGAGCAGAACCAATTCGTCGTCGGTGTCGGGATGCAATGTCATGCGATAACTGGCCCCGAGGTCGTGCATATGCCCGAGCACCGACACGATCTCACCGGTGGTCTGCACCGGCAGATCACAGCTGCTCGACGCCACCCCGTCGACCATCCCGGCGAAATCTTCCGGTGTGACGCCACAGAGCATGTTGATGAAGTCCGCGGGCAACACACCGAACTCGGCCCGCGCTGCTGCAGCCACGGCGTCGCGGTCGCACAGCGGACCTGTCTCGCCGGGGCCGCAGGGAATCTCCGCTGGGGTCAGATATGTCGCAATGCTGATCGGTTCGAGCTCGGTGTCAGCTGGCTCGATGTCGAGCTCCAACCATGACGCATCAGGGTCGACGCGCACGTCGTAGTGGTAGTGCACCTGGATGACGAAGAAGTCACCCGGCTCCATGGCCAGCCCCGTGCCATCGGGGTAGATCTCGGGCAGCTGCCCCGGCGCCCACCCGAGCAAGAAGGTGTCGTCGCGTAGACCGGTGCCGCCGTAGCACTCCCACCCGCTGCCGTCATCGGCTGCGTCGAGCGCTTCGGCTGCCGCCCACTGTGACCCGGGCACCAGGTACCCAATGGCATGGTGGACGACCTCGGTGCGATCCGGAACGAAGCTGAGACCGCGCAACCACACCCGCTCATCGACCTCGGGCCGGTACACCATGCAGCGGTAGTCGTCGTAGCGCCCGCTCTCGTTGTCGTACGGGGCGGTGGGTGGGACCACGAGGTCGACCTCGTCGAGGCCCACCGTGCCGTACGACAACGAGAGCGGGCGCTACGACGACTACCGCTGCATGGTGTACCGG
>RFST01000050.1 GCA_009923855.1 Actinomycetota bacterium | reverse complement strand
GCCACTGCCCGAGTTCGTGCCGGTCGGCCTCGGTGAGTTCGGTGTGGGCGCCACCACGATCGTGATCGACGACGGCGAACGGGACCGTTCCCTCACCGTCGAGGTGTGGTTCCCCATCGACCCCGCGGATGCGGCCGCTGGCACAGCCCACGCCTACTCGTTCATCACCGGCGACACCTACGTGTCGGCTCACGCGGTGAGTGCCGAACTCACCGCGGCCGCTCCCGGGCCGTTCCCGATGGTGGTGTACAGCCATGGCTCGGGTGGCCTGCGCTACATCCATTCGGACTACACCGAAACTCTGGCAAGCCACGGCTACGTGGTGGTCGCCCCTGACCACACCGGCAACACGGCTGTCGAGTTGGTGTTGAACACGGGTGCCGAACGTGACGTGAACGCGGTGAACCGTCCCCTCGATGTGATCGGGGTGATCGACGCCATCGTGGACGGCACCAGCGACGAGGCTGCCGCTATCGGTGCGGTGATCGACAGCGCATCGATTGCGGTCACCGGGCACAGCTTTGGTGGCTACACCACCTATGCCGTGGCCTCCGGTGTGACCGTCGGCGACACCACCATCGCTGCCGACGAGCGCATCGGTGCGCTGATCCCACTTGCCCCCGCGGTGGGTGATGGGTCTGCCGACAGTTTGCTGACCCCCGATGATCTGTCACGCATCGGCGTGCCAACGTTGGTGATGGTCGGCACCGACGATGCCACCACCCCGGTCGACCCGAACGTGGAACTCGCCTGGGAGCACTCGATGGCGTCGCCGCACTACCGCGTGGAGTTGGTGGCGGCAGCGCATCAGTCATTCACCGATGTGTGCGACTACCAAGACACCATTGCAAGCCTGCCCGACGCGAACGCGCTCGTGGTGACCTTCATCGATGACTACGCCCAGGCAGGCTGTCTGCCCGGCCAGATGCCGATCGAGCGAGTGAAGGAACTCACCAACACGTTCGCGGTGTATTTCTTGGACAGCGTCTTCGGCAGTGGCGAGATGCTCACCACCGACACGGTGACGATGCCCGACGACATCATCTACGACGCCAAGTAATCAGTCACTCGCCGTCGTCATCGCCGCGGAGCAGCGTGGCCGACTCGCGACGGTGAGTGACGTATTGCTCGATGAAATCAGCCCGCTGTTGACCGGGAGAACCGGCGCGCAGCCATCGTGGAGAACACCACGATGATGCCGACCGACCATGCCAGTGCCCACCACGCGTCGTTGCCCACCGGGTTGCCGTTGTAGAGCGCACGCGCCGAGTTGGTGACCAAGGTGAACGGGTTGGCATCAGCAACCGGACGCAACCATCCCGGCATGTTGGATGGATCAACGAATGCCGATGACACGAATGTGAGTGGGAACATCCAGATGAAACCCGCCGAATTAGCGGCCTCCACCGATGACACGCTGAGGCCGATCACGGCCTGCACCCAACTGAGGGCGTAGCTGAACAGCACCAGCAGGGCTGTTGCCGTGATCGCATCCACCGCGCCGCCGGTGAAACGGAAACCGATGGCGAGCGCCACCACGATCATCACCACGAAGGTGAATAGGTTCCGCACGAGGTCGCTGATGGTGCGCCCAACGATCACCGCCGACCGGCTCATCGGCAGCGACCGCAAACGATCAACTAATCCCTTTTGCAGGTCGTCGGCGAGACCGATGCCGGTGAACGCTGACCCGAACACCAGGGTCTGGGCGAAGATCCCTGGCATGAGGAACTGGTCGTAGTTGTCGAATCCGGGAATCACGATCGACCCGCCGAACACGTACACGAAGATCGCGAGGAACATGATCGGCTGGATCGACGCGAAGATCAGCAGTTCGACATTGCGCGGGATGATCCGCAGATGTCGTTCAGCCTCCACCCACGAGTCGTGCAGAAGCCAGCGCAGACGATTCATGATGCGTCCTCCTCGGCGTCGGTGGTGCGACCGGTCAACACCAAGAACACGTCATCGAGCGAAGGCCGACGCACCTCAACATCGAGCACATCCACACCGGCATCATCCAAGGCACGAATCACTCCGGGCACCACACCGTCACCGGCGATGATCGGGGCGCTGAACCCGGTGCGGGCGTCGTCGGACACCACCTCGCCGGCACACAGCGGTGTCAGGGTGCTCATTGCCCGCTCCTGGTTCTCTGGTCGGGCGATACGCACCGACAGGCGTGCACCACCGATGCGCTGCTTCAACTCGTCCGGGCTTCCTTCGGCGATCACCCGGCCGTGGTCGATCACCACGATCTGTTCGGCGAGGCGATCCGCCTCTTCGAGGTACTGGGTTGTGAGTAGCACCGTGGTGCCGTCGGCGGCCAACTCCTCGATCACGTCCCACATTCCCAGTCGGCTGCGCGGGTCGAGACCGGTGGTGGGTTCATCAAGGAAGAGCACCGATGGTTCCGCGATGAGGCTCATGGCGATATCGAGTCGCCGCCGCATGCCACCGGAGAACCCCTTCACCACACGATCTGCGGCGTCGGTGAGGTCGAATCGTTCCAACAATTCATCGGCACGAGCAGCCACCCGTGCACGCGGCAAATGAAACAGTCGCCCGACGAACCCCAGGTTCTCCCGCGCGGTGAGACGTTCCTCCACCGCGGCGTACTGGCCGGTGAGCCCGATGCGCTGCCGGACCGCATGTGGGTCAGCGACCACATCGATGCCGTCGATACGCGCCGTGCCCGCATCGGGACGCAACAAGGTGGTCAACACCCGCACCGATGTGGTCTTGCCGGCGCCGTTCGGCCCGAGAAGGCCGTACACCGCGCCGCGGGGAACGGCCAGATCAACACCATCGAGAGCGCGGGTGTCACCAAAGGTCTTGACGATGCCGTTCATCTCAACGGCGAGGGGGGAATTCACCGTGAGAGTATGCCCGGGCACGCCGTGTAGCCCTCGGCGACCATCACGACAGCACCGACAGTTCACCCCTGATGGCGGGCAACCCCGTACTCAGACGTTGCGCGCCGCGTTGTCGAACCGGGTGTACTGACCCAGGAATACCAGCCGCTTCGTGCCGATCGGGCCAGAACGATGCTTGGCGATGATGACCTCTGCAGATCCCTTGTCGGATGAATCCGGGTTGTAGACCTCGTCGCGGTACAAGAACATCACCACGTCCGCGTCCTGCTCCAACGACCCCGATTCGCGAAGGTCGGCCAGCATCGGGCGTTTGTCGGACCGATCTTCAAGACGACGGCTCAACTGGCTGAGCGCAATGATCGGGACCTCGAGCTCACGGGCGAGGATCTTGAGGTTTCGGCTCATCTCCGACACTTCGAGCTGTCGGTTCTCCGCTTGACCACCACTGGTCATCAACTGCAAGTAGTCCACGACGATCAGACCCAGGTCGCCGTACTTGGCTTTGATACGCCGTGCCTTGGCGCGAATCTCCATGACCGTCACGCGCGGGTTGTCGTCGAGGAACATCGGCACCTCGAGACGCCCAATGGCCCGACCGATCTTGGGCCAGTCGGCCTCGGTGAGTTTGCCGGTGCGCAGTTTCGTGGAATCGACGCGCGCTTCGGCGGACAGGATGCGTTGCGTGAGTTCGTGATGGCCCATCTCGAGCGAGAAGAACATCACCGGCAAACCCGAGTGCTGCGCGACGTGGGAGGCAATGCCGAGACCGAACGCCGTCTTGCCCATGGCGGGACGTGCGCCAACGATGTACAGCGCGTTGGGCTGCAGGCCCGACAGCAACTCGTCGAGATCGTTGAACCCGGTCGCAACACCGGTGATGGTGTCGCCACGCTCATAGGTCTTTTCCAGATTGTCGAGCACTTCGGGCCACAGGTCGGAGACGTTGCGCACCGAATCGGTGACCCGTTCCTCGGCGACGGCGAACACCTTTGACTCCGCATCGTCGAGGGCGGCCGCCACGTCGCTGGGTTCGTTGTAGGCGATCTCGGCAATATCGCCCGCCACCATGATCAGGCGGCGCAACATGGCCGTGTCCTGCACGATCTTCGCGTAGTGGCCGACGCTGGAGATGGCGGGAGTGGTGTTCTGCAGTTCGTGCAGGGCCTCTGAGCCACCCACGTCGGCGAGCAGGCCTGCGCGGCGAAGTTCATCGGCCACGGTGACCACGTCGACCGGACTCGACGACGAGTACAGGGCTCGCACTGAGTCGTAGATGTGCTGGTGTGCTGGCCGGTAGAAATCGGCCGGCATCAGACCCATCTCGGACACGGTGCCGATGGCATTGCGGTCGAGCATCAGGGCGCCCAACACCGACTCCTCGGCCTCGAGGTTGTGTGGCGGCACGCGCGAACCGCTCATCCGCGTGGTGTTACCTCCGCGCCCATTGCGACCGTTGCGGCCGTTGCGCGACCCCCGGCCATTTCCGTTCGATACCGGGCCGGGGAACGCCTCCACATTGCCGACGCCAGCATCGTCGTCGGGAGGAGAGTAGGCGTCGTCGGTGGGGATCGGAGGCAGGTCGTCGCTCATGAGTGTGGCGCGCAGAATTGGGGCGGTCGGTCGTGCACTGCGGCCATGCTCACACGTCCGTCCTGTGGGATGGAAGGGGACAACCCTGGTTTATTTGTGGACAACCTGTGGGTAACTGATCGTCGGTGGGAAAGCGAACGGGCCGGCCTTCCGGCCGGCCCGTTGGCATCACGATCGGTGGCGACAACGACGTGTGTCGTGGTCACTCCGCGACGGACACGCGTTGTCGTCACTCCGCGACGATGTCCAAAGTGATCGGGAACGACACCTCGGGATGCAGTGAGGCGGTGACGGTGTGCTGACCGGTGGTCTTGATCGCCTCATCGATCTCGATGTGCTTGCGATCGAGTTCCACCGACGTCTGCTCCGCAACAGCGGTGACGATGTCGGCCGCTGTGACCGAACCGAAGAGCTTGCCGCCCTCACCGGCGCGCTGGGTGATGGTGATCACCTTGGGCACCAGAGTGGACGCCACCGTGGTGGCTGCTTCGCGGTCGCTTGCGTCACGCAGATCACGGGCCCGGCGCATACGGGCTGCCTGCTCCACTGCACCGTCGCTGGCCGCGATGGCCTTGCCCTTGGGCAGCAGGTAGTTGCGGCCGTAGCCGTCGGCGACCTCGATGATGTCGCCGCGCTTTCCGAGGCCCTGCATGTCCTCACGAAGAATCAGTCGCATCTCAGGCCTCCTCGTCGCCGGCATCGATGGTGTCGACGACGTCGTCGCCGGCACCGGTGTCGTCAGTGATCGTCGTCTGATCGTCGGCGTCGGCCGGACGGTCGTTGTCGCGTGGGCGACGATCGTCGCGGCGGTCGTCACGGCGACCACCACGCGGGGTGGACGCCACGCGACGTGCATAGGGCAGCAGGCCCATCTCGCGAGCGATCTTGATGGCGTTGGCCACCTCGCGCTGCTGCTGCACATCGTTGCCGGACAGCTTCTGGTTGCGGATCTTGCCGCGGTCGCTCATGAAGCGGGAGAGCAGGTCGACATCTTTGTAGTCGACGTACTCCACCTTCTCGATGACGAGCGGGCTGGTCTTCTTCTTGAACTTGCGGGGTGCGGCGTCACGAGTGCGGCCGCGCGGTGCCTTCTTGGCCATGGTGTGGGTCCTCCTGGACGAGATCTAGATGTGGGTGATCAGAACGGCTCTTCGTCGCCGTATGGGCTGTCGGATGCGGGTCGAGGTGCGGAAGGTGCTCCGCCACCGCCACCACCGCCACCGAATTCGCCTCCGGTGCGCTCGGTGCGCTCGATCTGCGCGGTGGCCCAACGAAGGCTGGGTCCGACCTCATCGGCGATCACCTCGAACACGGTGCGCTTCTCACCGGCATTGGTCTCGTAGTCGCGCATCTCCATGCGACCCGTGACGATGCAGCGGTTGCCCTTAGTCATCGTGGCCCCGACGTTCTCGCCGAGGTCACCCCAGCAGACGATGTTGAAGTAGGAGACCTGCTCCTGCCATTCGCCGTTCGACTGGTAGCGACGATTCACCGCGAGACCGAAGCTGGCCACGGCGCGACCACCGGTGGTGTACCGCAGCTCAGGGTCGCGGGTGAGGTTGCCGATCAGTGTGATGGTGTTGGTGGCCATTGGCCCTCCCTTCGTGGCAGCCGCCCTCAGGCAGCCGAGCCCACCATGCCGCGGCGCTCGGCCTCGGCCTCAGGCAGGCGGATCAACTTGTGGCGGACGATGTCGTCTGCGATTCGGAGCGTCCGCTCGAGTTCGTCGAGCGAGCCGGCAGGAGCCACACACTCGGCGACCATGTAATAGCCGGCGGGCTTGCGGTTGATCGGGTAGGCGAAGGTGCGCTTACCCCACCAGTCGACCTTGCCGTGAATGGAGCCTCCGGCGGCGGTGATGCCGTCGGACACCTTCTTCACCCAGGCTTGGGCGGCGGGGTCGTCGACGTCACCGTCGACGATCACCATGAGTTCATAGGCACGCATCATGCGATGTACGTTTCCCTTCGGACGGGACCGGCCGGGAATTCCGAACGGTCGAGGCCCCGCGACCCGTGGCCGAGGAGCAGGGTGGATATGTCGAACGAGATGTTACCGGCGCGGAACCCACACCCGTTCCGACGCCGACATCGGCACCCGCTCGCCTCCCAATCACACTCCATGACCCCATCGTGACGCCGGGGTGTAACACTGCGATCCGTCGCGTTGCACACGGTGACGGCGGGGTCAATCGATGCGTGGCACCAACGCCTGATCACAGACCTGTTCCGTGAACACCAGCATCGATCCTGCCGCGATTCCGAGTGCCGGCAGCCCACCGCGTGGTGCTTCGACCGCCACGGTGAAGCCCGCCGGGGTGTCATACCGCCGGCAATCATCGGAGTCCTCCGCCACGCAGGGTTCCATGTCGAACGCGTCGAGATACGACCCGTCGGCACCGAAGAACCCGATCGACAGCGGCATGGGGGTGTCTTTCATCCAGAACCGGCCGGTGGTCGGGTCGTCATACACAAAGGCCATCGCATCAGCGGCACCCATATCGGTCACACCCATCATCCCCCGGGAGCGCAACTCCGAGGTATCGGCCACCCACAGACACAGATCGCATGGCGTTCCTGTGGCATCGACGACGGTGGCCACACGACGCTCGAACCCGTCGGGCGTGGTGGCACCCTCAGCAGTGCCCGCCGTGCGTGATGGCCCACCGCACGCAGCGAGCACCATCATCGCCGCGGCCCACCCGAGCCGGATAATCACAATTGGTGGACGCGCAGCAGGTGGTGCCACCGACATGACACGCAGGCCTCCACCACATACGCCCGTCGCTCGGCGCCGTGCCGCGACAGCTTCTGCATCTCCTCGGCGGTCGACACACACCGACCATGAGATGGCAACCCGCGACCGAACACATAGGTCACCAGGCGCAACTGATCCTGTTCACACACCGGGCACGTCACCTCGGTGACCGTGCCCACATTCGCCGCGGCACGCAACAGTTCGGGATGGGCGTCACAGACCTCGTCGGCGCGCAACCGCCCGAGCCGGATCTGGTTGATCAACATGCGCCGCGCGAGGCGATGGTCGACGATGCCACCCGAGGTGTCGCCCGAGCGCAGAACGCCCGCGGAGAAGCCCGTCGACGACATGCCGCGAGGCTAGTACCGCTCTTGCATGGGTGCCCTACGGCGCCTGCTCACGCCCCGGCAAGATCGCGTTCGATGATTCCAGCGGGCCGCGGCCGGCCGAAGAGATAGCCCTGGCCGCGATCACAGGAGAGCTCGCGCAACCGGTTGAGTTGCAACGGGGTTTCGATGCCTTCGGCCACCACGGTAAGACCCAACGCTCGACCGAGTTGCACCACGGCCTCCACGATCGTGGTGTCTTCATCTTCGATGCCGAGCCCGGTGACGAAACTGCGGTCGATCTTGATCGCCTCCACAGGGAACCGCTTCAAATAGGTCAGCGACGAGTACCCGGTGCCGAAATCGTCGACGGCGAGGTGCACCCCAAGGCCTCGCACATCGCGCAGCGCTGACGTGGCGGCGCGGGCATCGGTGAGCAGGGCCGACTCGGTGATTTCAAACCACACCGAGTCGGGGTCCACGCCGGTCTCATCGAGCACCTCGATGACGGTGGGGAGGAACGATGCGTCCACGAGCTGTCGGCTGCCGACATTCACTGCCACGGATCCGCGACCGAATTCGAGACCGGCGGCGCGCCATCGCGCCAACTGACCGAGCGCGTCACGCATCATCGACGCACCGAGTTCCACCAGCAGGCCCGATTCTTCAGCGAATGGCAAGAAGTGCACCGGTGTCAACAGACCGCGGTCTGGGTGCAGCCAGCGGGCGACCACCTCGAACCCGGTCACCCGACCGCTGTCGAGTTCCACAATGGGCTGGAAATACGGCACGATCTCACCGCGTTCAAGGCCACGACGCAGCTCCCCCACGGTGCGCAACGCCGCCACACCCGATTCGCCGCGATCACCGTCGTAGGCCTCCACGCAGTCACGGCCGCGTTGCTTGGCGCGATACATGGCGGCATCGGCATCACGCAGCATCTCATCGGGGCCCATGCCGGCGTCGTGATTCGTCGCGAATCCGATGCTGGCGGTCACGTACAGCTCGTGGCTGTCGGTGTCGTCGGCGCGCGGGTCGGCCACGAACACCGGCGGATGCAGGGCACGACGCAAACGATCCGCAGCGGCGGCTGCGTCCACCGCGCCACCGCGTCCGTCGAGCACCACCACGAATTCGTCGCCGCCGAAACGTCCGAGCACATCACCCTCGCGCACCGCACCCGCAAGACGTTGAGTGACCTGCTGCAGGAGTTCATCGCCAACGGCGTGGCCGAGGCTGTCGTTCACCACCTTGAAATGGTCGAGGTCGATGAACAGGCAGCCCACCATCGACGGTGCGGCACCGTCGAGGCGTTGCGCGAGGATCTCCATGACGAACGAACGGTTCGGCAACCCGGTCAGCTCGTCGTGTCGGGCGGCATGGGTCAGGCGTTCGGCGGCGCGGTGCTGCTCGGTGATGTCTTCGATGTGGTTGATCGCCAACATCAGTCCGTCGTCGGACGACACCGCCACGCGGGTGCGACACGTCACATATGACCCGTCGCGACGGCGGAAGCGTTGGTCCACGATGTATTGGTCGACGATGCCCAACTCGAGTTGCGCGCGATGTGACTGCGCGGCACGCACGTCATCGGGGTGGGTCAACTCGCGCAGGGTGCGTCCCACAAGTTCGGTGGAGGTGCGCTGCAACATGTCGGCGAGGGTTTGGTTCACATCCACCATGCGACCATCGTCAAGGCGAACCAGAGCCATGCCGGTCGGTGCCGATTCAAACGCTTGATGGAATCGGTGACGGGCCTGGTCGAGTGCCCGGCGATGGTCATTGCGACGTGAACGGTCGTGGAATCTCAACAGCACCGGCGCCTCGCTGGACCCGGTGCGGTGCACGGTGATCTCCACATCGCGGGTGTCGCCGTCGTCGCGGAGGGCCCGCGCTTCGAACGCCACGTGATGCTCCGGGTCGTCGATGTCGTCGACGATGACCGGTGTGCGATCGATCCACTCCGCGAGCACCCCCCGATCGGCGCTCACCAGATGGTCGTCGACCATGGTGCCCACCAACAGGTCGGGGCTATCGACACCGAGAAGGTCGGCACTCGATTGATTCGCAACGATGACCATGCCTGCGACATCCACATGCATCACCGCCTCGGGGAGTGCGTCGAGAAGGTCGGATGCGCGACGTTCGCGTCCTCGCTGACGTGTCGGAGGCACAGCAGTGTTGCTCTCTCCGCGTCGGGTCAATCGACCGACCAGCACCGCTGCACAGATCGCACATGCACCCACTGCGGCGATGATGACGGACGGTTCGATCATCGCGATGCCCTCATCAGACCTGCTGGCCGGCGTACCACTCGTCGAGGCGCGCTCTGATCTCGTCGTCGCCGAGCAGGCCCTCTTCGAGTCGGATATCGAGCAGATAGGCCAACGCCCGACCAACGACGGGTCCGGGGCTGAGCCCGAGGTGAGCCATCACCGCTGCACCGTCCATTTCGGGGCGCATGGCGGCGAGTTCTTCTGCGGCCGACAACTCGGCGATGCGCTCCTCGAGTTCATCCATGCGCCGCGACAACGTGCGGGCCTTCTTCTCGTTGCGGGTGGTGCAGTCGCAGCGGGTCAGCACGTTCAACTCATCGAGAAGATCGCCGGCGTCGCGCACGTAGCGGCGCACTGCCGCGTCGGTCCAGCCCAGTCGGTAGGTGTGGAACCGCAGGTGCAGAGCCACCAGTTCGGTGACCGCTTCGGTATCACTGTTCGAATAGCGCATGGCGGTCATGCGCTTGCGGGTCATCTTCGCACCGACCACATCATGGTGATGGAAGGTGGTGCCCTTGCCCTTCTGGTAACCGCGGGTACGGGGCTTGCCCACGTCGTGGAACAGTGCGGCGAGTCGCACCAACCGGAAATCGAACGGCGGCTGATCGTCGGGTTGTTCATGTGCAGGCCGCACGTTCTCGACCACCGCAATCGTGTGGGTCAACACATCTTTGTGGCGATGGATGGGGTCGTTCTCGAGGCGCATGTGCGGCAGTTCCGGCAAGAACACGTCGGCGAGTCCGGTGTCGACGATGAACCACAGTCCGGGGCCTGGATGATCGACACAGATCAACTTGTCGAACTCGTCGCGGATCCTCTCAGCCGACACGATCTCGAGTCGTTGCGCCATGGCCCGCACCGCATCCACCAAGCCGGGTTCGGGTTCCAAGCCGAGCGACGCCACGAATCGCGCCGCTCGCAGCATGCGCAACGGATCATCGCTGAAACTCACCTCCGGCCCGAGCGGAGTGCGCAGCACACCGCGGGCGAGGTCGATCGCGCCGTCATAGGGGTCGACGAGTTGGGGTGTGTCACCGGTGAGCTCGAGGGCCATCGCGTTCAC
>RFST01000049.1 GCA_009923855.1 Actinomycetota bacterium | reverse complement strand
CCCGGCATCCCGCCGCTGTCAGATGTCGGGCCGCTACACGGCCGTCGGCACCGTTCATCCCCGGCCCAGCAAGTACCACCACCGTCCGTGCGTAGGCACCGCCCAGCATGTCGATCGCCGAACGCGCCACCGCCGCGCCGGCACGTTCGATGAGCACCTCGACATTCACGCCGGCGGCAGCGTCCGCACGCCGAGCCTGATCGGGGGTGAGCACCGGAATCATCGGGGGCTTCCCATCATCGGTGCACCCTCACGCGGCCAGCATCGTGGAACCACCATCACTCCGCCACCACATAAGCCACTGCGGACCTCTCATCGTGAGTGAGGCTGAGGTGCCATCGCGACACCCCCGCGCGCGACGCCAGGTGAGCTGCACGACCGTCAACCACCAGATCGGGACGCCCAGACGAATGTCGACGCACCCACACCTCGTGAAAGCCAAAAGCTCCCAACCCAACCCCCAACGACTTCATCACCGCTTCTCGTGCCGCGAAGCGCGCAGCAAGGCCCGGCACCGGATCGGCACGGGCGGCGAGGTCATCAAGCTCATGCTCCGTGAACAAGCGAAATCTCATGCTGGGAGTCCGCTCCAGACTGCGGCGGAACCGTTCGATGTCGACCAGATCGACACCGACACCGATCACGACGCCCGACCACCCGCGCCAGCCACCCAATGATCGGCCGTCTCTGAGATCGGCGCGATCAGGAGTTCGGCCACATCGATATCGGCGAGGCGTTCGTCGTCGAAGGAACCCTCGGTCTCCGACACCCAGTCCACCAGTCGGTCGTAGCGATTGTCGTAGCCCTGCAGGCACCGACGGGCATCAGCCACCGACAGACGGTCGCGCAGGCGCACATGCAACAGGGTGAGGCCCGTGCAGGTCACGCCCTTCACCTCGGGCACCAAGATCACGATGCGTCCATCACCGCGACCACGCGCCACCAACACCTCACGGTTCTCGGCCACGTACCGTTTGGTGCCACGCAGCACCGGATCACTGTCGGCACGCGAGGTGAGGTTCCGCGACAGGCCACCGCGGTCGACCACGGCAAGAGTGGCGGCCTCGATGCCGTACCGGGTGAACCCGACAACCTCGTCCACTGCGGCATCCAGTGCTGCCAGCACCTTCAGAGTCCGGTAGGCGAGCACATCGCGACCCGCTCCGGCGGTGAGCACCTCGCCGACCAGAGCCACGTCCAGCAGGTCGGAGTCCGACCGGGAGATACCCACGGTGACGGTCTTGGCCTGATGCTTGATCGCATCGATGGGTCGGGTTAACTCGTCGATACCCGCGGTGAGGGCTGCTAGGAGATCCTCGATGAGCAAGGTGGGTGTGCCCACCTTGCCGGTGGCGGCCGTGTACCGCTCAATGGGCCGATCCGATGCCACGTCGGCGAGCAGGGACATCATCCGCACGGCCGTCGACGCCTCCAGGTGGCCGTCGTAGAGCCCAGAGCGCAGCCCGGCGGCTAGGTCGCGGGCTGGTCCGTCGAGGTCGGTCCGCAGCCGGGCGATGACCGCATCGCCATCGCCGAGATCGGCCGCGGCATGTTCAATCGCCTCCCGCGCCCGACGCAGCGGCATCGCCGATGCATCGATCGCGCGCGCTGCCTCATAGCCGAACAGATGGCCCACCATCGCCGACAGAACAAATCCCAATGCCGGGTCGACAGACGGAACACCGATCACCGCTGCAGCGGTGAACCGTGTCTCCCCTCGATCGGCAACGACGACAGCGGTGGCCTTATGGGCCGAGAAGATCGCCGTCTCTTTCGCCACGTCATCGGCGGTGGACCCCGACAGCCCAGCGGCACACACCAGAATCAACGGTTCGCTCGACAGGTCGATGTGCTTTTTGTCCTCGGTGATGTCGGACGCGATCGACTTGTAACAGAGCTCGCTGAGCTTGATGCGCACCTCGTTGGCTGCCACCCGGTTAGGACCGTTGCCGACAACCGCCCAGTACCTCTTCGACGGTGCCAATCGATGTGCTGCTTCGGCGATGGCAGGACGTTCTGCGAGCACCTCACGCATCGCCGCGGGAAGATCCGCAAGCGAGCTCAACAGGCGATGCCGTCGCACCTCATCGCCGAGGCCTGCAGCCGCCACCACTTCGCAGGCGAGCAGAGCACCGGCAGCCACCTGGGCGTAGAAGGCCTTCGTCGAGGCAACGCTCATCTCCACGTCACGGCCATCAGAGGTGTACACCACCCCATCGGCACGTTCGGTGAGATCGCTCCCGCGCCGGTTGACGATGGCGATCACCGCCGCGCCCCGCGACCGCAACAAATCGACGGTGCGATTGGTATCGGTGGTGGTACCGCTCTGGCTCACCGCGATGACCAAAGTGTCGGACATGTCGGGGCGCAAACCGAACCCGCTGAGTTCGGTGGCCGTAATCGCCACGGCGTCGAGGGCCCCACCCGTCAACGTGTCGATGATCGCTGCTGTGCTCTGACCCGCGACAGCAGCCGTGCCCTGGCCAATGACTCGCACCCTGGAAATCGACCCGTTGGCCAGACGCTCCCGCACCGACGACGGCAGACCTGTTTCTCCGAGGTGTGCCACCCGCCGACCGTCGATATCCACGATGCGGCCCCGCAGGGTCTTGTGCATCGACTCGGGGGCCTCGCTGATCTCTTTCAACAGATAGTGGGGCGCATCACCGAGATCGATGTCGCGGGTTGTCACCTCAGCGATAGCGATGTCAACGTCATCAATGGGCTGTTCGGTGCCGTCGTAGGCGCGGCGGGAGATCCCTGCTCGTCCACCCACCCGCGCATCAAGCGCCATGATCTCGCCACCGGACTCACCGTCCATGCGCACATACTCGGCGGCATCGGCCACTACGCCGTACGGTTCGCTCGCGATCACATAGGCATCAGGTGCGAGCCCGACATACAACCCCTGACCGCTTCCGGAGAGAGCCAACATGACCAGGTCAGGATCGACCACGCACTGCCCACACACCGCAACCGACCCCTCGAAGGTCATGACCGTGCGACGAAATGCCTCGGCGGGATCGAGCCCGTCGGCGAGACGACGCGACCACATCACCGGAATCACCTTCGCGTCGGTGGTGATCTTGTCGTGAATGGCAAGGGCGTGATCCACGCGGAGATCGCCGTGATTGTCGACATCACCATTCAAACTTGCGATCGCATAGGGACCAGCGGATGCGACCTCGGTCTCGGCGCTGTTCAGTGGATGAGTGTTCGGCTCGGAGATCACACCCACGCTGGCCCACCGTGTGTGGCCGAGCACGATCACCCGCGCACCCTCGAGCGAGAGCAGGCGGCGCAGAGCGGTGTCGGCTGCAATGCTGGCGCGCAGCGATCGGGTGTTGTCGCCGAGTTCACCGATCTCGGCCGCTGCTTTGTAGGTGAACGACACCATCACCCGAGCCGCATCGACATGGTTCACATCCACTGCAGTGTCGGTGAACAACGGATCACTGCGACCTGCCAGATGACCGAGATCACCGGCAGCGGCCGCATCGATGGTGACCGATACGTGGATCCCCGCCGAATCGCGACCACGGACCTCAAGGCGGTCAATGGCATCCAACGACCGCTGGATCGCCGCCCAACCGACCGCCGCGGTAGACGAGCATGCCCCACTAGCGAGTGCGAGCGCGGCCTTGGCCGCACCCAGTCGGTCGGTGCGCAGCGACCATGCGGCATCGCGCACCGC
Organism: Actinomycetota bacterium; assembly: GCA_009923855.1. Taxonomy (GTDB): domain Bacteria; phylum Actinomycetota; class Acidimicrobiia; order Acidimicrobiales; family Ilumatobacteraceae; genus Casp-actino5. Next base: position 7,265 of record RFST01000049.1, on the reverse strand, counting down.
CCCCAGCGCGGCCAGCGCATCAGCGCCGATGCCGTCGGTACCGGCGCTCACCGAATCGGCCCATGAGCTATCGAGGCCGTCGACTGTGGCCACGATCGCATCGAGGGCAGCCGCCGCATCATCATGCAGATCGGGATCGGCGGCAACGGCCAGAACGCCAGCAGCACCACGGGTGGCATCGGCCGCTGCTCCCAAAGAACGCGCCACTTCACCAAGGCCATCCAACACGGCCGGTGATGCGTCGGCCTCGGCACCGAGACCGTCGGCAACCGCACGCGCCGCGGCGATCAGGTCACGAATCGTCGTGACGTCAGGTGCCGCCGGCACACCGGCGTGGGGGACGATGCCCACGATGCCGCACATGACCGCGAGGCTACTCTCAGCCAGCGATGTCGCGGTGTCGACCCGCCACAGCCGCGATGCGCTGTGCGGCGGCATCGGCGGCCGCGGGGGTTGGTGCTTCGACCATGATGCGCAACAGTGGTTCGGTCCCACTCGCGCGCACCAGCACCCGACCGGCATCGCCGAGTTCTGAAGCCACCCGGTCGGCTTCGGCCGCGACGTCTGCGGGGACATCGCCGGTGCGCTCCGACGTCACCACATTCACCAGCACCTGCGGCAGTGATGTCATCACCGCTGCGAGATCGGCAAGGGGTCGTCCGCTGCGCGCCACCGCAGCTGCGAGCGCCGCACCGGTCAAGATGCCGTCACCCGTGGCCGAGTACGCAGCCATGATGACGTGGCCCGATTGCTCCCCACCCAACGATGCGCCAGCGGCTTCCATGGCGGCAACCACGGCACGGTCGCCAACCGGGGTGGTGATGACGCGAATTTCTGCGTCGCGCATCGCGATGTGAAAACCCAGGTTCGACATCACCGTGACGACCACCGTGTCGTCGACGAGCACGCCGCGCGAGCGCATATCGTGCGCCAGAACGCACATCACGTGGTCCCCGTCGACGACCGAGCCATCGGCGTCCACCGCGATCAGCCGGTCAGCATCACCGTCGAGGGCCAGACCCATATCCGCCCCATGATCGACCACGGCTGCAGCCAATGCGCCCGGCGCCGTGGCGCCGAACCCATCGTTGATGTTGCGGCCATCGGGCGAGACCCCGATGGTGGTCACCCGTGCGCCAAGATGCGCGAACACGTCGGGGCCGATTCGTGACCCGGCGCCGTTCGCGCCGTCGAGCACGACGTGTAGCCCGTCGAGGGCACGAGCACCGACGGCGCTCACCACACGATCGCGGTAGCGCGCGGTGACCTCGTCGGTGTTGGCGACGCTGACCTGCCCCTCACGTATTTCGAGATCACCAGAGGCGTTGCCGGCTGCCATGGCCGCCTCGATACCGGCTTGGGCGTCATCATCGAGTTTGCGCCCTCCGGGCCCGAACACTTTGATGCCGTTGTCGTGAAACGGGTTGTGACTGGCCGACACCATCACGCCGAGGGCGCCCGAATGCGCAGCCTCACCAGCAACGATCGGAGTTGGGACTACACCGAGGTCAACAACATTCACGCCACCGGCGGCAAGTCCGGCCGACACCGCGGCGACGATCCTCGGCGACGACGCTCGTGGGTCGGCTCCAACGACCGCGCGATGGCCTGACTGTGCGCCGACAACATCGGCCGCGGCACGACCAACGGCATACGCCAGATCGTTGGTGAGGTCGGAATCGGCGTGTCCGCGGATGCCGTCGGTGCCGAAACGCATGACACTCCGCGAGGCGTGGCGCCCGATCAGCGCTTGGTGTACTGCGGGGCCTTACGGGCCTTCTTGAGGCCGTACTTCTTCGACTCTTTCTTGCGAGAGTCGCGGGTGAGCAGACCAGCGCGCTTCAGCGCGGGGCGTGACTCGGGGTCGATCTCGACCAGGGAGCGAGCGATGGCCATGCGCAGGGCACCGGCCTGGCCACTGACGCCACCACCATGAATCGACGCGTCGACATCAAAGCGCTCGTCGACCTCGGCCACGCGAAGCGGCTCGGTCACGATCATGCGCTGGACGGCGGTCGGGAAATACACCTCGAGCGGCCGGCCATTGATGGTGATGTTGCCCGAGCCGTCGCGCAGACGGGCGCGGGCAACGGCCTCCTTACGGCGGCCAGTGGTCTGGGTGAGCGGTGCGTTCATCGTGTCTCCTCGGGGCGGCTCAACGTCGGGCAGCGCCCGGGACGGTCATCGTTGTCGGCGACTGTGAGCCATGGGGATGGTCGGGGCCGGCATACACCTTCAACTTCGAGAGCTGACGGCGACCGAGTGGACCCTTGGGCAGCATGCCGCGCACGCTGCGGCGCACTGCGTCGGCCGGCTTGCGAGCATGGAACTGCGCGAACGTCTCGGTCTTCAAGCCACCGGGATAGCCCGAGTGACGGTAGACCATGGTGCGATCGGCCTTGCCGGAGGTCATCACGACCTTGTCGGCATTCACGATGATGACGTGATCGCCAGTGTCGACATGGGGGGCGAAAATCGGCTTGTGCTTTCCACGCAGCACGCGCGCCACCTCGGTGCAGAGGCGGCCGAGCACCATGCCCTCGGCGTCGACCACGAACCACTCGCGGCTGATCTCGGCTGGTTTTGGTGTGTACGTCTTCATCGTCATCCAGTCAACTGTGCGTTCGCTGCGTGAGGCAGCCGGTGGCGTTATCCACGGCGCCATCACGTCCACCGGTCGAACCGGCGAACCACGGAAGGATAGGGGCGGGCGAGGCCGATACCCAACACGCCAGGCCCCGAGTCATGGCCCGTGTGCATCCCATCTCTCGCCGTCGTATCCAACACCGGTCAGTGTGAGACCGTGTGGTGGAGCCACGCGACCGGCGGCGGCCCGGTCGCGTGCTGCGAGCACAGCCGGTATGGCGTCGGCTGCCATTCGCCCCAGACCGACATCGACGCAGGTGCCCACCATCGATCGCACCATCTGCTGACAAAAGGCTGATCCCCGCACCTCGAACCACAACAGGTCCCCATCGTTGGGGCGCCGCCACATCGCGGTATGCACGATGCGGACAAGCGACACCGCCGGATCGCCGTCGGGCCTCCGGCATAGCGACGAGAAATCGTGTTCACCCACCATGTGTTGAGCGGCCTCGAGCATCGTCGCAACATCGAGCGCCGAGGGCACGTGCCACGCCACCTCGTGCAGGAGCGGATGCGGCGCCGTGCCATTCCACACCTGGTAGCGATACTGGCGCCAGGTCGCCGAGAAACGGGCATCAAAGTCATCGTCGACAACGCGCGCGGCGCGTACCGCGATGTCGGGACCGCAGATGCGGTTCAGGCGATGGGCGAGGTCATCGGGTGCGATCGAATGCACCAGATCGAATGTGACCACCTGCGCGGACGCGTGCACACCGGCATCGGTGCGTCCGGCGCCAGTGAGTTCAACCGATTCAGAGCACACGCGCTCGATCGCTGTAGCCAGATCACCGAGAACGGTGCGGACACCCGGGTTCGGGGCCGAGCCACGAAAGGGCGTGCCGCGATACGCAATGTCGAGACGGACACGACGCCGACGCCGGCTGGCGTCGTCGCTATCCGCCGACATCGGCGTCTGCTCAGACGAGTTCGATGCGGGCCATGCGGGCGTTGTCGCCCTCACGCGGCCCGAGCTTCAAGATCCGCGTGTACCCGCCGTTGCGATCGAGGTAGCGCGGAGCCACCTCATTGATCAGCTTGTGGGTCATCTCACGATCACCGAGGTAGCCCTGAATCTGACGCAGGCGATGCACGCGCATCGGAGTGTCGTCCTGGGCCTTCTTGGCCTTGGTGATCAGCTTCTCGGCAATGGGGCGCAGGGCCTTGGCCTTGGCCTCGGTGGTGGTGATGGCCTCGGCGGCGAACAGCGACGCAGCGAGGTTCGCCATCATCAAGCGCTGATGGGCGGCGTCGCCGCCGAAGTTGCGCGCACGGCGTGGTGTAGCAGGCATGGTGGTCTCCGGATCAGGTGCGCAGCTTCAGGCCGCGCTCGTCGAGCTTCTCGATGACTTCGTCCAGGCTCTTCTGGCCGAAGTTGGTGATGTTGAGCAGGTCGTCCTCGGTCTTGGTGAGCAGTTCGCCCACCGTGTTGACCTGGGCGCGCTTCAAGCAGTTGCGGGGACGCTCGGACAGGTCGAGGTCCTCGATGAGCAGATCGAGATCCGGCGATGACGATGTCATATCGGGGACCTCGGTGAGGGTCAGACCCTGGGGGGCGTCGCTGAGTTCGGCGACGAGACCGGCCAGCGTGCGCAGGGTGTCACCGGCCGATGCGAGAGCCTCTCGCGGCGTCAGTGACCCATCGGTGGTGATGTCGATCACCACACGGTCGTGGTTGGTCGACTGCCCCACACGGACCGGCTCCACATCGAAGCTGACCCGACGCACGGGTGAGAAGATCGCGTCGATCGGCATGTTGCCGATGACCGGCGTGTCCACCTCGCGCTGGCTGCTCATGTAGCCCCGGCCGATCGACACGGTGAGGTCGATGGCGAGACGGCCCTTGTCGTCGAGGGTGGCGATGTGCAGGTCACCGTTCAACACAGCGACGCCGGCGGGGCACTCGATGTTGGAGGCGGTGATCGCACCGGGCCCGCGGGCATCGAGACGGAGGGTGACCTCTTCTTCGATCTCGCTCGTCAGCACGACGTCTTTGAGGTTCAAGATGATGTCGGTGACATCTTCGACCACACCGGAGATGGTGTCGAACTCGTGGAGGGCATCGTCGAAACGCACCATGGTGATGGCCGCACCGGGCACCGACGACAGCAGCGCGCGGCGCAACGAGTTGCCGAGGGTGTGGCCAAAGCCCGGCTCGAGCGGGCCGATCGAGAACCGCTGACGGTTCGCGTCGATCGCGTCGAGTGCTTCAACTGAGGGGCGCTGCATAAGGAGCATCGCTGCCGTGTCCTTTCGTGGTGGCGGAATATCTGCCGGGTGTTCGATGGGGTGTCGTGGGTGGTGGCCGCACAGCGGCCATTGGTCACTTCGAGTAGAGCTCGACGATCAGCGACTCGCGCACCGGAGCATCAACGTGTTCACGCTGCGGCAGATCGCGGACGGTGACCTGGTGCTTGTCGTCAGAGCGATCCAACCACCCGACGACCGAGCGGTCGACGGTGTCGAGGTTGTGCTGAATGACGATCATCTGGGCGGCCTTGGGCGACAATGACACCACATCGCCCTTGCGCACGCGGAAGCTCGGGATATCGACTCGACGGCCGTTCACGTGGATCAGCCCGTGGTTCACGAACTGGCGGGCCTGGGGACGGGTCGACCCCCAACCGGCGCGGAACGTCACATTGTCGAGACGGCACTCGAGAAGAATCAGCAGATTCTCGCCCGTGGGGCCCGACATGCGGTTGGCCTCGTCGTAGGTCTTCTTGAACTGCTTCTCGAGAAGGCCATAGATGTACTTGGCCTTCTGCTTTTCCTGCAGCTGCGCGAGGTACTCCGACCCGGCATTGCGACGGCGGTTTCGACCGTGCGTGCCCGGAGGGAACGGCCGACGCTCCATGGCGCGGCGACCCTTCTCGTTCTCGAAGACGTTGACGCCGAGCCGACGGCTCATGCGCACCTTGGGACCTGTGTAACGGGCCATGATCAGTTCCTCCGACGCTTCGGCTGACGACAACCGTTGTGCGGGATGGGAGTGACGTCCTTGATCGAGGTGACCTCGATGCCCGAGTTCTGAATCGAGCGGACGGCGGTGTCGCGACCCGAACCAGGGCCCTTCACCTCGACTTCAACACGGCGCACGCCGTGCTCCTGTGCGGCCTTCGCGGCACGCTCGGCAGCGAGCTGGGCAGCGAACGGCGTCGACTTGCGCGACCCCTTGAAGCCAACGGCACCCGAGGAGGCCCATGCCACCACGTTGCCCTCCGGATCGGTGATCGACACGATCGTGTTGTTGAACGAGCTCTTGATGTGGGCAACGCCGACGGCAACGTTCTTGCGATCGCGCTTGCGCGGCCGCCGGCCGCCGGGCTTGGTCTTGGCCATTACTTCCTCACAGCCTTCTTCTTATTGGCAACGGTGCGCTTGGGGCCCTTGCGGGTACGCGCATTGGTGTGGGTGCGCTGACCACGGACGGGCAGCCCCTTGCGGTGGCGCACGCCCTGCAGGCAGCCGATCTCGATCTTGCGCTTGATGTCGTTCTGCACGTCACGACGCAGGTCACCTTCGATGGTGAGGTTCTGGTCGACGTAGGAACGAATGCGGTTTACTTCGTCCTCGGTGAGCGACGACACCTTCTGATCGGGGTCGATGTCACACTCGGCGCAGATGCGACGCGCGGTGGTGCGACCGATGCCGAAGATGTAGGTCAGTGAAATCTCCAACCGCTTTTCGCGGGGGATGTCGATACCGGCGATACGGGCCATGTCTTGTCTCGATTCTCCTGGCTCTCAGCCCTGCCGCTGCTTGTGGCGGGGGTTCTCGCAGATGACGCGAATGCGGCCGTGGCGACGAATCACCCGGCACTTCTCGCACATCTTCTTCACACTTGGACGTACCTTCACGTAGACACTTCTCTCACTTGTATCGATAGGTGATCCGACCTCGGGTGAGGTCGTATGGGGTGAGTTCAACCTGGACCTTGTCGCCCGGGAGGATGCGGATGTAATGCATGCGCATCTTTCCGGAGATATGGGCCAGAACATGGTGGCCGTTCTCGAGTTCGACGCGGAACATCGCGTTCGGGAGCGACTCGGTGATCGTTCCCTCTAAGACGATTGCGTCTTCCTTCGGCTTTGCCAGTGGACTCTCCTCATTACGGCGGGAACGACCCCGCTCGACGAACTTCTGCAGCACCGACCCGTACCGTTCACGACACAGGCCGACCGGCAATGTTATCGGCGGTTCGGCACAACACCACGCGGCGTCCACCGATGACCGCCAACCGTGTGCTATGCGCCTCCCGCGTTGTGCCGACGACTCTCGATCACCCCGGTCAGGCGTTGGAATACGTTGTCGGGGTTGCCGACACCATTGACAACCGACAATTGACCGAGTCCGCCGTAATGCTCTATCAGCGGTGATGTCTGCGACTCGTACAGGTCAAGTCGACGGTTCACCGCGTCGGGCGTGTCGTCATCGCGCTGGGTGACATCACCACCGCACACATCGCAGATCCATGGGCTCGGCTCGGGCCCAGAGGCCGTGTAGTTCGTGCCGCAGTCGCGGCACACACGGCGTGACGAGATGCGCTCCAGAACGATCTCGCGTGGCACGTCGAGATCGATCACGGCGTGGATCGGCCGGTCAGTCGTGATGTCCGCCAG
>RFST01000048.1 GCA_009923855.1 Actinomycetota bacterium | reverse complement strand
CAACATGGCAACTCGGGCGGCACCCTTCGATTCACTGCGCATCGACGATGTGGGCGATATCGCCACCAACCCGTACGACAAGAACGACTCAATTGCTCGTATCGAGCAGCACTACCGCGAACTCCTGTCCCATGGGGTGATCCCGATTGGTCTCGGTGGCGACCACACCGTGGTCTTGCCGGTGCTGCGAGCGATTGCCGCGGTACATGGCCCGGTTGGCCTGGTACACATCGATGCCCATACCGACATCAACGACACGATGTTCGGCGAAGCGATCGCCCATGGCACGCCGTTTCGACGTGCGGTCGATGAAGGGCTGCTTGATGGTCCGCGAGTGGCCCAGATCGGAGTGCGCGCAACGGGATACGCCGCCGATGACTTTGATTGGTCGCGTCGTCAGGGCTTTCGCGTGGTGCAGGCCGAAGAGTGCTGGCACCGATCGCTCACCCCGCTGATGGCCGAGATCCGTGACCAGCTCGGCCCCGGACCGGTGTACATCAGCATGGATATCGATGGCCTCGACCCTGCATACGCACCAGGCACGGGCACGCCAGAAATCGGCGGGCTCACCACACCGCAGGCACTCGAGATCATTCGCGGGTGCGCTGGCCTCGACGTCGTTGGATGCGACCTCGTTGAGGTCGCCCCGGCCTACGACACCACCGGCACCACCGCGTTGACCGCCGCCAACCTCGTGTATGAGATGCTCTGTGTACTGCCTGGTGTGCATCGCCGCGACGAGTCGGCATTAACCGACGGTGCGTAACTAGGAGCGCTGGCCAAGGTCGTGCACCGTGGTGTTGCACACCTCTCGGATCACGAAACTCGACCGCAGACGGGCCACGCCGGGAAGTGCCGCCAACACCCGGTGAATTCGTTCGTAGTCCTCCACACCAGCACAGGCCACATGCACCAGATAATCGGCATCACCGGCCATGAGATGGCACGACATCACCCCGGGGCAGACGACCACCGCCTCTTCGAACTGCTCAAGGGCATCGGTACCCTCGCTCGACAACGACACCTCAACGACCACGGTGGTGGGCCGACCGATCGCCGCACGATTGACGAGCATCACGTAGCGATCGATGACCTCATGATCCTCAAGACGTCGCACGCGACGCAGACACGCCGATGACGACAGGCCCACACGTGGCGCCAGGTCCGCGATGGCAATCCGACCGTCACGTTGCAACTCCATCAGGATCGACCGATCGATATCGTCGAGCGCGATGACCTCCTGAACTGTCGTCATGCACATCTTTCTACTTCATTTGCTCGCATAGACGCGCATATCGTGCACTTGGTGGTGAATCGGCGCGTTTTTTCGCGACATAGTGCGCGCCGTCGTGCCTAACGTGCTCTCACGGCAGTGCGCACATGGGAGGGCGGCATGCATATTGGAGTACCGGCAGAGATTAAGACCGCGGAACGACGCGTTGGGTTGACCCCGGGCAGCGTGAACGAACTGGTGCGCCGGGGCCATCAGGTCACGGTGCAGTCCGGCGCTGGCCACGGCATCGGCGCCGATGACGCGACGTATCAGGCGGCCGGCGCACACATCGCCGAGGACGCAGCGAGCGTGTTCGCCGCCGCCGACATGGTGGTCAAAGTGAAAGAGCCACAGCCCACCGAAACTGCGATGTTGCGCAGGGATCAGATCCTCTTCACCTACCTCCACCTCGCACCGGACCCGGTGCAAGCTGACGGATTGATCGCGAGCGAAGCGATCTGCATTGCGTACGAAACCGTCACCGACGACCGTGGCCGTCTGCCTCTGCTGGCGCCAATGTCGGCCGTGGCAGGGCGCCTCGCCACCCAGGCTGCGGCGGTCAGCCTTGAAAGTCCCCGCGGCGGATCCGGTGTGCTGATGGGCGGTGTGCCCGGGGTACCCGGCGCCGATGTGGTGGTCATCGGTGGTGGCGTCGTGGGCGAGAACGCAGCCGAGATCGCCATCGGGATGGGCGCGCGAGTCACCGTCCTCGACCGAAACCCGGCCGTGCTGGAGCACCTTGAGCAGCGCTTCGGTGCCGGCATCACCACCGTGTACTCCACGACCGATGCCATTGAGCGCACCGTCGCGGCAGCCGATGCGGTGATTGGCGCGGTACTCATACCGGGGGCTCGCGCTCCTCGCCTCGTCACCGAGGACATGGTGCGCACCATGCGTGCCGGATCAGTGCTTGTCGATGTGGCCATCGACCAAGGCGGTGCGTTCGAGACATCGCGCCCGACCACCCACGCCGACCCCACATTCGTTGTGCACGACGTGGTGCACTACTGCGTGGCCAACATGCCCGGTGCCGTGCCGCGAACATCAACCCACGCGCTGAACAACGCGACGCTGCCGCACGTCCTCGCCATCGCCGACCATGGCGTGGATGCCGCCCTTCGCGCGGATGCTCATCTTTTGCGAGGACTCAACGTGCATCGCGGACGCATCACCGAACCGCATGTTGCCACCGCACTGGGCCACCCGCACGTGGATGCTCTGTCTGCGCTCGACGGCTGAGCACCCGTCGCGGTCAGCGACGTACGAGGCGTTCGAGCGTTCCAGCAAGTCGTGATGAGCGGCCACGGCGGGCCTCGCTGCGATCGCCGATCTCCATGCCGGCGAGAGCGCCATTGATCGCCATCCAGCGCAGCGGCTCGGGTTCCCAGGTCCGAGAGCGATGCCCAACCCATGGCAGTTCGGTCCGCGGCGTGTCAGCGCCGGTGATGAGTTCGGCCACCGTGCGCCCACCAAGGTGTGACGCCGCCACCCCTTCACCCACGTAGCCCCCTGCCCAGGCCGTACCCGTCGACCGATCGATGCCAACCGAAGGAAACCAATCACGAGGGATGCCGAGAACTCCTCCCCAACGGTGCGTGATACCCACATTGGACAACTGCGGCAATAACTCACGCAGCGCGGCCGTGATGCGGTCGTGCACCCGTGACGACATCTCGATGTCAGGGTTGATGCGCGAGGCGAACGGATACCTCGCGCCGCGCCCACCGAAGGCGATGCGATCATCGGCCGTGCGTTGGCCGTAGATCACGAGGTGTCGGCCATCGTCGAATGTCTGGCGGCGGCCTAGGCCGATCTCTGCCCAGACGTCGGCTGGAATCGGGTCGGTCACCACCATCAGTGAATACAACGGCGCCATCGACCGCGCATGCCCATCAAGGTTGCTCGTGTAGCCCTCCGTGGCCCGCACGATCATGTCGGCGCGCACCGTCCCCCGATCGGTGGTCACCACCCCCGGCGCGATGCTGATCGCGCGGGTGTGCTCCACGATGGTTGCTCCGGCACGTTCCACCGCATCGGCCAGACCGCGTACAAGTCGAGCTGGGTGCAGAGCTGCAGTATGGGCGAAAAAAGAGCCGCCGATCACCGATGTGGCGGCCAGGTGGGCGCGAGCCTCGTCAGCGCTGAGGAGTCGGATGTCGTCGTCGTCGAGACCGAAACGAGCATGGAGATGCTCGACCTCGTCACGCAGGCGAGCAAGATGCGCGCGATTGCGGGCGAGTCGGATCGTGCCACCTTTGGCGTAGTGGCAGTCGATGCCCAGATCTGCACACACCCGGCCCACGTCGTCGACCGTGTCGAAGAGTGCCCGGAGCATCTGCCGGGCAGCGTCATTACCGGCAGCCGCCTCAATGCGTTCGGGACCGGCTGCCAACTCACCAACACACCACCCGCCATTGCGGCCGGAGGCACCGAAACCGACCTCGGTGGCCTCGATGACGAGTACCCGCAGACCGGGATCGGCCGCCAATAGGTAATGGGCAGCCCACAGCCCGGTTGTGCCACCACCGACGATGGCGACGTCCACCTGCTGGTCGCCGTTGAGTGCTGCACGCGACGGCCCATCGGCCAGCGAATCGAGCCAGAACGACCGCTCGCGCAGCCGTGCCGTGGCGGTCGGGGTACCAAGAGAGTGCACAGGGCTCACCATTGACGGCTCCTCAGTGCTTGATCATCACGTGTTTCAGTTCTGTGTAGTGCTCCACTGCATACAACGACATGTCCTTGCCATAGCCGGACTGCTTGAAGCCGCCATGAGGCATCTCGGAGATGATCGGGATGTGGTCGTTCACCCACACCGTGCCGAACTTCAACCCCTTCGCCATCCGCATTGCACGGCCCACGTCACGGGTCCACACACTGGCGGCAAGTCCATAGTCGCAGTCATTGGCCCAGTTCAGCGCTGTCTCTTCATCGGCCGCGTTCTGCACGGTGATCACCGGGCCGAACACCTCGCGCTGCACGATCTCGGAGGCCTGCCCCACGCCCACAACGACGGACGGCTCGTAGAAATATCCGCCACCGGCGCGCACCGATCCGCCAACGGTGACCTCGGCCCCGGCCTCTCGGGCACGGTCGACAAATCCCGCAACGCGTCGCAACTGTTCGGCCGACACCACTGGGCCCATCTCCGTCGCCGGGTCCGTGGGGTCGCCTACCACGACCGAAGCCACCGACGCCGACAGCGACGACACCAGATCGTCGTACACGCGAGCGCCCGCGATGATGCGGCATGGGGCGGTGCAGTCCTGGCCCGAGTTGTAGAACGACGCTGCGTGCAAGCATTCGACAACTGCGTCGATATCGGCGTCGTCGAACACGATCACCGGCGCCTTTCCACCAAGTTCGAGATGCACACGCTTCAAGGAGTTCGACGCTGCAGACGCCACTGCGCGTCCCGCGGCGACCGACCCCGTCAATGACACCATCGCCACCTCAGGGTGTTCGACGAGGGCCACGCCTGCGGTCTCACCTTGGCCGCACACCACATTGAGCACGCCGGGTGGCAACACATCCGCGAGTAGCTCGGCAAGGCGCAGGGCCGTATACGGCGTGAGTTCGGACGGCTTCAACACCACCGTGTTCCCCGCAGCAAGGGCGGGGCCCAACTTCCATGTGGCCATGTTGAGTGGATAGTTCCACGGCGCAATCGAACCGACAACGCCGAGTGGGTCACGGCGAATCATCGAGGTGTACCCCTCCATGTATTCGCCCGCAGCACGACCCTCAAGGAAGCGACCTGCTGACGCGAAGAACCGCCAGTTGTCAACCGTCAGGTCCATCTCGAATTCGATAATCGATACCGGCTTGCCCACATTGCGCGACTCGAGAGCCGACAGTTCCTCGATGTTGTCGGCGATCACATCGGCCACCCGGTGCAAGACCTCGCTGCGTTCCCGCGGGGTCCGCGCCGACCAGTCGCCGAAGGCCGCCTGGGCCGCTGCAACCGCAGCATCCACATCGGCGGCATCACTCGATGCCACAGCACCAATGACGTTGCCGGTTGCGGGATCGATGATGTCGTCGGTAGCACCCGAGCGTGCGGGTACCCACCGGTTGGCAATCCAGTTATCCGTCAGCATCGCACCATCCTCGCCCCAACAGACTCACCAATCAAGACCCCATGCACAACCGGATCGGTTGCGGTGCCGTCGCCATTGTGTTGGACTAATCGCACATGACGCACTAGACGACTGATGCGGTATGACACGCGACGCGACACGGGGGACTCAGATATGACCACACACGATCTCGACGATCTTGCCCAGCGACATCTCTGGGGCCATTTCTCGGTCCTTGGCCGCTCCGTCGACGGCATGCGAATCATGGAGCGTGGTGAGGGGTGTTACGTCTGGGATACCGAGGGGCGCCGATACCTCGATGGGTTGGCGGGACTGTTCACCAGTCAGATCGGACACGGCCGGACCGAACTTGCCGATGCCGCCCGCGATCAGGCCGCGTCGCTCGGGTACTTCCCGATTTGGACCTATGCCCATCCTGGTGCCATCACCTTGGCTGCGCGTCTGGCCTCTCACGCGCCCGGCGACTTGAACCGCGTGTTCTTCACGTCCGGTGGTTCCGAAGCTGTGGAATCGGCCTGGAAGCTCGCCCGGCAGTATTTCAAAGAGATCGGCCAGCCGATGCGTCACAAGGTGATCAGCCGCGCATCGGCCTACCACGGCACCACGATGGGGGCGCTGTCGATCACCGGTCTGCCGGCGTTCAAGGCACCCTTCGAACCGCTCGTGCCCGGCACTCACAAGGTCGCCAACACCAACGCCTACCGCTGCACCCTGTGTGCTGCTGCGGGATCATGCACCCTTGCCTGTGCCGATGACATTGAGCAAATGATCCTGCGCGAGGGAGCCGAGACCGTTGCGGCCGTGTTCCTCGAACCGGTGCAGAACACCGGCGGATGTTTCGTCCCCGGCGCGGGATACTTCCAGCGGGTTCGCGAAATCTGCGACCGCTACGGGGTTCTGCTGGTATCTGATGAGGTGATCTGTGCCTTCGGTCGGCTCGGTCACATGTTCGGCTGCGAGCGCTTCGACTATCTGCCCGACATGATCACCTGTGCCAAAGGACTGACATCGGGCTACTCCCCTATGGGAGCCGTCATCGCCAGCGACCGGCTCGCCGCCCCCTTCCTCGAGACCGGCAAGCCATTCGCCCATGGTTTTACCTTCGGTGGCCACCCGGTGAGTTGTGCCGTTGCCCATGCCAATCTCGACGTGATGGAACGTGACGACATTCTGGGCAATGTGAACGCGAATGAATCGGCCTTTCGCGCCGCCCTCGACGACCTCGCCGATATTCCGATTGTGGGCGAGGTTCGCGGCGCCGGGTTCTTCTGGGCCGTCGAATTGGTGCGCGATCGCGACACCCGCGAGACCTTCAGCCGCGACGAGTCAGAGAAACTCCTGCGCGGATTTCTCTCGAACCGCATGCTGGATCTGGGCCTGATCTGTCGCGCCGATGACCGAGCCGAGCCGGTGATTCAGTTCTCGCCGCCGCTCATTGCCGGCCAGGCAGAGTTCGATCTGATCAATTCGGTGTTGCGCACCGCACTCACCGAGGCCGCCGAGCAACTGTCGTTGTGAACGACCAGCCCACCCGCAGCCTCGACGATACCGATCGCGCGATCATCCGCGAGTTACAGGCCGATGGTCGCATCCCCTATGCGCGGCTGGCGCCACGCGTCGGACTCTCCGAAGCCGCCACGCGGCAGCGGGTAAATCGCCTCAGTCGCCACGGCGTGATGCAGGTTGTTGCAGTGACCGACCCGATTGCGGTCGGGTTGGGCTACCAAGCCCTCATCGGCATCGGTGTCGTCGGCGATGCCGCATCGGTGGCCGATGAACTGGCCCGCATCACCGCTGTGGACTACGTCGTGATCAGCGCCGGCCGCTACGACATCGTTGCCGAAATCGTGTGTCGTGACGCCGATGAATTCCTCTATCTTCTCGACGAGAAGATCCGTAAGATCAGCGGCGTGCAGAGCACCGAGACGCTCGTCTACCTGCGGCTCGTGAAACAGACCTACGACTGGGGGACGGGGGAATGACGGCGAGACCTGCGGTGGAGATCCGCGGGATTACAAAGCGCTTCGATGACGTGGTTGCCGTCGACGCCATCGACATGCAGATCGCCGACGGTGAGTTCTTCGCCATGCTCGGCCCATCCGGTTGCGGCAAGACCACCACATTGCGGATGATCGCCGGGCTCGAATTCCCAACTGAGGGAAGTTTGAAGATCTTTGGCGACGAGGTCGGCACGTTGCCGCCCCATAAACGCCCGGTCAATACCGTCTTTCAGAGTTATGCACTGTTCCCCCACATGAACGTGCTCGACAACGTTGCGTTCGGGCTACGGATGAACGGTGTCGACCGCACAACTGCTCGCCGGCGGGCAAGCGAGATGATCGCCCTCGTCCGCCTGTCCGGCATGGAGAACCGACGCCCAGCGCAGATGTCTGGCGGCCAGCAACAGCGGGTGGCTCTGGCACGGGCACTCGTAAACGAACCAAAGGTGTTGTTACTCGATGAGCCCTTGGGAGCGCTCGACTTGAAGTTGCGCCAAGACATGCAACTCGAGTTGAAAGAGCTGCAGCGACGACTCGGCATCAGCTTCGTGTTCGTCACCCACGATCAAGAAGAAGCGCTCACGATGAGTGATCGCATCGCGGTGATGAACAACGGGCGCCTTCTGCAGGTGGGAACACCCGAGGAGATCTACGAACGGCCCGCTAACCGGTTTGTGGCCGACTTCATCGGCACCACCAACCTGCTTGATGGCACGGTCGTCGATGGCAGCACCGTATGTCTCGCAAATGGCACCCGGGTGGCCGCACGTTGTGAGCACCCTGCAGGCACCACGGTTGCCGTGTGCCTTCGCCCCGAGCGAGCCCGTGTCGTCACCGCCGGAGACGGCACCGCATCACGCATCGACGGCGTGATCGACACCGTGACGTATATCGGTAATGCCCGCGTCTACACCGTCAGGCTTGACTGGATGCAACTACGGGTTCGAGAAGAGAACCGTCCAGGCGCAGCGCCCCGCGAGGCCGGTGACCCGGTGTCGGTGACTTGGGATATGAACGCGGTCACGGTGGTGACTGAGTGACGTCGGGGCCATGCCGATGAGCGTCAGTGAAATCGCAACCGGCGACGCCGACGAGGAGCACGCGGTCGCCGCGGCAACCCCAGCATTTGAGGCCGCAGCTGCCCGCGCAGCGGCACGACGTGGCCTCTTCATGGCCTTGCCCGCCTACGTCTACTTGGTGATCTTCTTCGCCGTGCCATTTGCCATCGTCGTGGTCTACTCATTTGCCACCCGCACCCGAACGGGTGGCATCTCACTGAGCGGATGGAATCTCGACTCGTACCGGCGGCTCGGCGAGCAGATTGTGCGCGATGTTCTCTGGCGATCGCTCGGACTTGCCATTCTCACCACATTGATTTGCCTGCTCGTTGCCTATCCATTCGCCTACTACATGACGATCGTGGGAACCACCGCGCGCAACGTGATGCTGGTGATGGTGATGATTCCGTTCTGGACCAATTTCTTGGTTCGCAACTACGCCTGGCGACTGCTGCTGTCAAGTGGCGGGCCGCTGTCATCGGTGACCGAGGCAATCGGATTGGGCGAAACCGACCTGTTGTTCACTAAGACAGCATGCCCGGCGTCATCGCCGGCTCGATCCTGGTCTTCGTCCCCAGCCTCGGCGCCTACGTCACTCCCGACATCCTCGGGGGCGGCAAAGAGGTTCTCCTCGGTTCCTACATCGTCACCCAATTCGGCACAGCGCGGAACTTCCCCTTCGGCGCGTCGCTGTCGGTTGTGCTGATGGTGGTCATGCTCACCGCGACCGTGGCCTATTTCAGACAGGGCGGACGAAACCTGTGAGTAACCGCACCGCTCCGCGACGAGTCGGACGGCGAATCATGGGCGTGCACGCCGGTGTCGTCTTTGCTTTCTTCTATGCCCCCATCGCCATTTTGATCATCTTCTCGTTCAGCGGCGATCGCCTCGTGGGCCGATGGGGTGGCTTCACCCTGGATTGGTACCGGGAATTCTGGAACAACGACCAGCTCACGAACTCGATCACGGTGTCGCTGCAAGTGGCACTCATCGCCACCGTGGCGTCGGTGGTACTCGGCACACTGAGCGCCCTCGCCCTCGAACGCTTCCGATTCCGCGGGCGCCGAGTGTTCGACGCATTGCTGTACCTGCCGATCATTATCCCCGACGTCACCATGGGCATCATGATGCTTGTCTTCTTTGCCGAGGGCATCGACGTCGTCGACTCACTCCTCGGCATCAGTTTGGCCAAGGGCATCACAACGATCACCCTTAGCCACATTGCGTTCTGCATCAGCTTTGTATCGGTGGTCGTCCGGGCGCGGTTGTCGGGAATGGACAGCCGTCTCGAAGAAGCCGCTATGGATCTCTACGCCACGAGGTGGCAGACCTTCCGATACGTCACTCTTCCGCAGATCCTGCCCGGCGTCGCCGGCGGTGGCTTGCTGGCACTGACGCTGTCACTTGATGATGTGGTGATCAGCCAATTCACGTCCGGCCCTGGTGCTACCACGTTGCCGGTCTATGTATTCAGTCTGATTCGCAAGGGCGTCACGCCAATGATCAACTCGGTGTCGGTGGTGATGTTTCTTGCCTCGCTGGTGTTGATTGCCGCAATGTTGGCCGTGGACAGACTGCGTTCCACAGGCAGTAGTGTTCCGTCCGCAGTACCGGGAGGAGATCTCTCGGCGGAGCCCGCCGTTGGTGGGCATGAAAGGGGAGACACATGACCGCATTGACCACACGGCGTGTCGGGATCGCTCTCGTGACGGTGGCGGCATTGACCGCTGCCGCCTGCGGGGGTGACGACGACACCAGCGCCCCGGCACCCGCTCCGGCCGAGGAACCGGCCGCCGAGCCCGCCGACGAACCCGCTCCTGCTCCAGCAGAGGAATCATCTGGATGCGCCGTCGGCGAAGTTGATGGCGATCTCAACCTCTATAACTGGTCTGAATACATCGACCCGGACCTCAAGGATGCCTTCGCGGCCGAGTACGGGGTCGCTGTCAACGAGTCGAACTATGACTCGAACGAAGCGATGCAGCCGATCATCTCAGCTGGCAACAGCGGTTACGACGTGATTGTGCCCTCGGACTACATGGTGTCGATCATGATCGAGTCCGGTGACCTGATGGCCCTCGACAAGGCCGCCATCCCAAACCTCGCCAATCTCTCACCTGAGTTCGCATCGGGCCTGCCGTATGACCCGGCTGGCGATTACTCCGCGCCGTACCAGTGGGGCACCACCGGACTCGCGGTCGACTTGGCCGTGGCCGGTGACGATGTCCCCGAAACATGGGGTTTGGTGTTCGACGCCGATCTCGCCAAGCAGTACGGCTTCGTCGGAGCAACGACCTTGTTGAACGACCCCCGCGAGACCCTTGGCGCGGCACTCAAATACCTCGGCTATTCGTTGAACACGACCGATGAGGCAGAACTTGATGAAGCCAAGAAACTGGTTGCGGAGGCGACCGAGCGCATCGCCGCGTTCGAGTCGGATCAATACGACGAATTGCTCGCCACCGGTGAAACAGCGCTGGCCCACGGCTACAGCGGCAACTTCTTGGTGCAGTTCGACGAAGCCGACGACCCCGACCAATACACCTACTTCGTGCCACAAGAAGGTGGCACCCGCTGGGTGGACAACATGGCCGTGGTGATCGATGCCCCGCATCCGTGCACCGCGCACACATTCATCAACTTCATCCTCGACGCCGAGAACGGTGCTGCGCTCACCAACTGGAACTACTACGCAAGCCCGAACGCAGCATCTGAGCC
>RFST01000047.1 GCA_009923855.1 Actinomycetota bacterium | reverse complement strand
GTCCGCTCCTCATCGGTGAAGAAGGCAACGGCGAGCGGCCTCGGTAGTTGCACACCAGCCGACATCACGGACTCGATCACCTCGAGACCCGCGAGAACACCCAAGTTGCCATCGAAGCGCCCGCCGGTACCCACCGTGTCGATATGCGACCCGCACATGACGGGCGCAAGCCCCGAGTCACTCGGCATCTGGCCCACCACATTGCCGATCGCATCGACCGTGATCTCCAGGCCAAGATCGCGCATCCATGTCATCACCAGATCTCGACCGCGCCGGTCGTCATCGGTGAGCGCGAGCCGTGAACTCCCAGCATGACCGCGCGGACCGGTGATCGCCCCGATCTCAGCGAGTTCGTCCAAACGACGAATGAGACGCTCGGGGGAAATCTCGATGTCGTTCACCACGTGAACCATGGGCGCAGACTACCGATCAGCATGCACCGACATCGCTGTGGCGCACACCGTCGGAAATGTTCAGCCCACCGCGTCAAGCACGCGATCGAGTGCGGCGATAAGGCTTGGGGCCTGGGACCGAGGCGTAACACCAAAATGCGCCAAGGTGATCTCGCGTTCTGGCCAGACCACCACGAACTGTCCTTCAAAGCCGTGTGCGGCGAACAAGCCAGGGCGGTGTGGCCAGGTCCACCAGTGTCGGCCGTAGCCAAACCCGTTCGGCCCATCGCCGTCAAGATCATGGGCAATGGTGGTTCGCGCATGATCTCGCCATGTGTCGGGCAACAGCGGCTGGCCATCACCGGTGACGCCCTTGCGGCGGTACAGCTCACCGAACTTCACCCACGAAGGAGCGGACATGAACATGAACGACGATCCGATGAGTGTGCCGCTGGCGTCGAACCGCGCCGACCAGTCATCAATACCGAGCGGACTCATCACCCGGTCGGTGACAAAGTTCGTCATCGCTGCGCTGCGGACATCGGGTGACGTTGTCGGTGCAGGTCCCGCCAGCAGGTCACCGATGGCACGACACAAAATGTTCGTCGAACCCGATGAGTAGTTCCACAGCCGACCTGGCCGGTCCACCACATCACGCGACGCGGCAAATTCGCCCATATCAGGCACACCGGAGGCGTCATCACCGGAGAACAACATCTCGATGCAATCCGATGGTTGGCCGATCTCGTATTCCTCGATAAACGACAAACCGCTGCGCATCTCCAACAGGTCCAACCAGGTGATGCCCGAGCGCCCACCCCCGGACAGCCCCATCGACGCGTCGAGTTCCACCAACCCGTCGGCCACGAGAACTCCCACGATGGCGTGAACCACCGACTTCGCAACCGACCATGACAGCAAGGGCGTGGACGCGTCCACAACGCGTTCCGCACGCAATGCATTGCCGGGAATCACCCCATACCGTTCCGCCACGACGTCGCCCGACACACTGACGACCAACGCAGAAGACACACCGGCTGTGGCATCACGAGCCATCAACGTCTCAACGGCAGACGTCACCGACTCACTCATGATCGACGATCAGTATCGGTCCACTTCGGTGCGACCGCCGGCCCGGGTGCTGCCGCCATATCCACCGCGACCGCCGGATCCTCGGCGGTACGCACCATGGCGCGATGACGTTCTCTCACCAGCCCATCAGCACACGCTCGATCCACTAGGTCGATCAGGGGCTGCCAATAGCCGTCATTGGCGCAGAACACCACCACAGCATCAATGAGTGCCAACTGGTTCCACGTCAAGATCTCGAATGCCTCTTCCAGCGTGCCGAAACCGCCGGGAAGAACGATGAACCCATCACCGAGGGTGGCCATTCGCGCCTTGCGAGCATGCATATCGGGCACCACTTCGAGCTCGGTCACTCCCCGGTGCCCGACCTCACGGTCGAAGAGCTGTTCGGGGATCACCCCGATGACCTCTCCCCCACCAGCCAGTGCCGCATCGGCCACCACTCCCATCAGCCCCACGCCACCCCCGCCGTACACCAAGCGGTGACCTGCAGCGGCGATTGCAGCGCCGACATCGGCGGCAAGTGAACGCTGCAACTCGGTGCCATCCGAGGATGCACAGAACACGGTGATTGAGCGAGACGGAGACGACACCGCCGCGACTCTAGAGGACGACGACAACACTGAATCTGACGTGAGCACGGATGGGAGGAGACCATGACCGAGGACTACTTTGTATGCCTGTGAGCAGCACAGCGACCGACATGATCACCACGGCCGAGATGGTCGACCTTGCCGATTCCATCGTGCACGCAGCAATCCAGCAGCTGCGTACCGGTGCTGGCCCCGACGTCGACCAGGTACTCGCCTATGACGTCGCCCACGCCGCATCGGCCGCCGCGACCGCGCGCAGCATGCTCGACTACGGCGCCAAGGGTGAGACCGAAGCCGCTCTCGCCTGCGCCTTCTGCGCCGAGATGCTGGCCGACCTGTCTGCCCGCATCGTTGGCCGCGAGTCTCTGTGGGGTGTTGATACCGATGCGCTTCGTCCGGCGGCGGCGTACATGGCCACCTACCGCGACCCCGCATTCCTCGCCAGCCTTGCTGCCACCCCCGGCCCGCTACACCTCAGCGATGATATGGACATGGTGCGTGACACGTTCCGCGCCTTCGCCACCGATGTCGTCGCGCCTCACGCAGAGCATGTGCACCGCACGAACGCAGATGTGCCCGAGGAGATCATCACCGGGCTTGCCGACGTCGGCGCGTTCGGCCTGAGCGTGCCCGCCGAGTACGGAGGGTTCAGCGAAGGAGGCCACGATGAGTACGTGGCGATGGTGGTTGCCACCGAGGAGTTGTCGCGCGCCAGTCTCGGTATCGGCGGCTCACTCATCACGCGACCCGAGATCCTCACCAGGGCATTGGTGAAAGGTGGCACCGAAGAGCAGAAGCAGACCTGGTTGCCGCGTCTCGCCGCAGCCGAGGTCATGCCCGCCGTCGCCGTCACCGAACCTGACTATGGCAGCGACGTCGCTAACATCAAAGTCACAGCCACCCCCGCTGCCGGACCTGACGGCGCGGATGGCTACGTGATCAATGGTGTGAAGACGTGGTGCACCTTCGGGGCCCGCGCCGACGCTCTTGCATTGCTGGCACGCACCGATCCCGACCGTTCGAAGACCCACCGTGGCCTCAGTTTGTTCATCGTCCCGAAGCCCCGCGGCGATGCCCACGGTTTCGTGTTCACTCAAGACCCCGTCGCTGTCGATGGCGTCGATCGCGTCGGCCGCATGGAAGGTCGCCCCATCGACACCATCGGCTATCGCGGCATGCACTCCTACGAAATCGCCCTCGAGGACTGGTGGGTGCCCGCGAACCATCTCGTCGGTGAGTCGGACGGTCTCGGGCGTGGCTTCTACTACCAGATGGAAGGCTTCGAGAACGGCCGCCTTCAAACGGCCGCTCGTGCTGTGGGCGTGATGCAAGCCGCCTACGAAGCAGCTCGCGATTACGCCGAGAACCGCCGAGTGTTCGATACCTCGATCATCGACTACCAATTGACCCAGGCCAAACTCGGCCGCATGGCGACGGCCATTCAGGCGGCGCGCCAATTCTCCTACGCCGTGGCCACATTGATGGGCAAAGGCGAGGGTGCCATGGAAGCGTCGATGGTGAAGGCCTACGTGTGCAAAGCAGCCGAGTGGGTCACGCGTGAAGCGATGCAGATCCATGGCGGCATGGGCTACGCCGAGGAGTACGCGGTGAGTCGACTCTTCGTTGATGCTCGAGTGCTCTCGATCTTCGAAGGTGCCGACGAGACGCTGTGCTTGAAGGTCATCGCACGGCGCCTCATCCAGAACTGAGCCGTCTCAGGCCGAACACACCGTGCTCAGGTGAAGAGCGCCACAACCTCCGAGAGGCTCGATACGCGGTGTGCGGCGGCGTCGGGACTGTCGTCAAACGGGTCGATCAGGATCGGGCGCAGGCCAGCCGCCGTCGACCCATTGACGTCCATGGTGACCGAGTCACCGACGTAGGCGATGCGTGACCGTTCGTGTTCTGTATGAGCCACGGCAGCGAAGTCGAAGATCGCCGGGTCGGGTTTGGCCACCCCGACCACATGGGAATCGATGATGGTACGCATCGCCACCCCCGCGCGCCCATCGACCGAACACACACCGGCATGAGCTAACGCCCACTCGATCTGCCCGGCAGCATTCGACACGACCGACATCGGCACACCGCGCGCCGCTAAATTGGCGAGCGCCGTGACGCTGTCGGGGATCGCCCATCGCCATAGATCTGCCGAGCGCGTGCGGCCCAACAACCGAGCCGATCGAGACACCAGGTCGTCGTCGACACCCACAGCGTGGACATAGGCCAGGTCGTAGACATCCCAGTCGGCTTCGGCGGAGTCGGCGCGCGACTTTGCTGCCATACCCGCGTAATGAGCTCGCCGATGGTGCTCGACATCAGAGCTACCACCGTACGGGGCCAGGAGTGGCCCAAGCACCTCGGGATCGGGGAGCACCAGCACCCCACCGGCGTCGAACCACACCGCATCCACATCGCCGGGGCGCAAGGCGCTCATCGCAAGACCGCCGGACGATCGCGGCGCAGGAAACGACCACGTCCGGGACGACCATGCAAACCATTCGCGTCGACGATCACCTCACCGCGAGAGATCACCGTGTCGATCGCTCCATCCACCGTGATGCCCTCCCACGGTGAATGATCCATCGCCATGTGATGTTTTCCGGCGCGGCCCAATGTGGTTGTCCGGCGCGGATCGAACACCACGATGTCGGCATCAGCACCGGGCACGATTTCACCCTTTCGAGGATGCATCCCGAACACACGAGCGGGTGTGGTGCAACAGGTCTCCACCCAACGTTCCAAAGTGATCTCACCGGTCACAACACCCTGATAGATCAACTCCATACGGTGCTCGACACCGCCAATACCGTTCGGAACCGCTGTGAATCCCTCCGAGATGCGATCCTTGCCGTCGACCAGGCAGAACGGACAGTGATCGGTTGCGACCACGGCGAGGTCATCTCGGCGCAGTCCCGCCCACAGATCCTTCTGGTGATGATCATGGCGCGACCGCAGCGGCGTGGAACAGATGTATGCAGCACCCTCCACCCCGGGTCGAGCGAGGTGATCCTCCAACGACAGATAGAGGTATTGCGGGCAGGTCTCGGCGAGGACGTTGCGACCCGCATGACGTGCACGCGCCACCTCCTCTAGTGCTTGTGATGCCGACAGGTGCACGATGTACAGCGGCACGTTGCCGGCCACCTTCGCCAACTGAACCGCACGATGGGTTGCCTCGGCTTCCAACTCGGGCGGACGCGTCAGCCCATGGTGAATGGCATCGGTATCTCCAGCGGCCATGGCCTGTGCACGCAACACGTCAATCGCGATGCCGTTCTCGGCGTGCATCATCGTGAGCATGCCGGCCTCTCCCGCCACCTGCATGGCACGCAGAATCTGGCCGTCATCGGAGTAGTAGGTGCCCGGGTAGGCCATGAACAACTTGATCGACGAGATGCCCTCGCGTTCGATCAAGGTCGGGATGGCTGCCAGCGAGTCATCGTCGACACCGCCGATCGTTTGATGAAAGGCGTAATCGATGACGCACTGACCCTCGGCCTCGGCATGACGCGCCTCCAGACCGTCGAGTACCCGTTCGCCGACCTGTTGCGACGCGAAGTCGACAATGGTGGTGACACCACCCCACGCTGCCGCTGCCGTCCCGCTCGCAAACGTGTCCGACGATGTCAGGTCGCCCATTGGTAATTGCATGTGTGTGTGAACGTCCACACCACCCGGGATCACGTAGCAGCCCGTCGCATCCACCTCTGCGACCTCACCCGCGGCGGGTAACACCGCAGCATCCGGCGCTGTCACCGCGACGATGCGTTCGTCGTCGATGAGCACATCGGCACGCCAGCGTCCCGATGGCGAGATCACCGTCCCACCGCGAACCACGATCCGACCCATGACCGCACAGTACCGGTACCGTCATCGTCGTGGGGTTCTGGAAGTGGGCCTTTGGCCGTCACGAGGTTCGCGGCCCTGATGCCGAACGCACATGTGAAGCTGCGTGGCTCCCTCTGTGGCAGGCACAACTCGTGTTGCACGAACTATGGGAAGTCGGTATCCCAGCGGTGATGGCCGAGGATTTCACCTCGCATCTTCGATTCGGTGCGCGTGAGCCAATGGCACGTATCTTTGTGATGGAGCCGAGGCTGAGCGACGCCATCGACATCATCACCGGGGTGATCGGCGAAGAGCCAGCGACGCTGCATGGCCACGACTGGCCGGGCTGGGTGCGGCACCGGATTACACCGCCGAGCGGCGAAGCAACTCAGGCGCCGGACGACAGCACTTTCCCGGATCACCCACCGTCATGATGTTCGGCAGCGGCCGAACGCTCCCATCATCAGGATCGGCGATGCCGTAGACCACACACTGGGATCCCGCTGATCGACGCGAGCGAACACATTCAACGAAACCAACCTCGTCAAGGTGGGTGAACGGCATACAGCGAACCACCCCACCGTCGTGGATGGGCTCGGCAGTCGCCAGCACGGCGCCACCCGACGACACCGCCAGCACGACGATGACATCACTGTCGTCCGGGGTGGATGACTCGTCGATGGTGTCGTAGGCGCCACGCTCGGCAGCCGCGAGCAGATCCAACAGATCTAGAGCGCGGGACTGCGGGTCGATTGCCCCAACGAGCTCGGCACACACCCAGCGCAGCATGGCTGCATCACCACGGTGCTCGACCACTCGCCTCCCCAACTCGCCTCCCCACCACAAGGATTTCCGCCGGTGCGAAATGGCCGTCCGCGACCATCGACAACAGATCCCACGCTTCGCGACGGCCGTCGCCTCCGTGATGCCGCGCGATAGCGCGCAGGTACTCGAGCGGATGCACACCGTCACGGTACCGGGACGGTCGACGTCATGTCCTGTCGTTCACAACCCACCTGGACGCAAGGCGACTTGTTGACCATATGGGGTGAGCTCACGTGTCGATGGCTACCATCTGGGCTGTGACCACCCAGCTCCCCGATGATCTCGTGCTCACGCCCGTGAGCGCTCAGCCACGCCCGCTATCGGAGTGGCTCACGACGTTCCATATGGCATCCGTGGTTCTCGACCCGTACACCAACGAGAGCTCGTGGGTTCTGAAGACCTCCGTTCGCATCCTTGAAGCCCTTCGGGGTTGCCATGCCCGCGTGAATTTCATCGTGACCGCCGATGCCGACGATGCTCGGCGTTTTCTGGGGCCGATCGCCGACGACTTCTTGGTGTTCTGTGACCCGGACCGAACACTGGTGTCCGCACTCGACCTCACCGCCGTGCCAGCATTCGCATTCATCAGGGTGGATGGCGCCGTTGCCGCGAGTGCGCAGGGGTGGAACCCTGCCGAATGGCGGGCCGTTGCTGACGAGATCGTGAAGACCACGTCGTGGTTGGCGCCCACCATCCCTGTCGCAGGCGATCCAGTCGCCTTCGCGGGAACCCCGGCACAGGGTTGACCCTCACCCCAAAATCCGCGGGATACCTCCCGATCTCTGAGATCATCGACGATGTCGTCGATGCCGTCGCGCACCAGCGGCGATGCGTGGTCGTGGCGCCTCCGGGAGCCGGCAAGACCACGGTGGTACCCCTCGCGCTCGCCGATGCCACCGACAACGGAACAGTCCTTGTGCTCGAGCCACGGCGCCTCGCTGCACGCGCTGCAGCTCGCCGCATGTCCGACCTCATCGGCGAACAGGTGGGGGGTGTGGTCGGGTATCGAACTCGCGACGAGACCGTCGTCAGCGACGCAACGCGTATCGAGGTCATCACCGAAGGCATCCTCACCCGCCGACTCCACAACGACCCCGGTCTGGACGGTGTGGCTGTTGTCATCTTCGACGAGGTGCACGAACGACATCTCAGCACCGATCTCGGCCTCGCGTTCACCCTCGAATCCGCTGCGGTGTTGCGCACAGATCTGGCGATCGTTGCCATGAGCGCCACACCCGACACCGACCGTTTGAAGTGGCTCCTCGACGATGCACCCGTGTTGTACAGCAATGGTCGTCTCCACACAGTGGACACCCAGTGGCGCCCGGTCCCAGCACGCGCTGACATCGCTGCGGCAACAGCAGAGGTCACAATTGAGGCGGCACACAACACCGACGGTTCTCTTCTCGTGTTCCTCCCCGGTGTCGGCGAGATTCATCGCGTCGCCGACCGACTGACCCCAGACCGCCTTCCGCCTGGCGTCACGGTGGTGAAACTCGCCGGAGCATTCGGCAGCGAGAGCAATGACGCCGCCCTCTCCGATGACGGGCAACGCCGAATCGTGCTGGCCACCGACATCGCCGAGAGTTCACTCACCGTGCCCAATGTGACCGCTGTCGTCGACTCGGGCCTATGCCGGCGCCCTCGACTCGATGCTCGTACTGGCATGACCCGACTGGTGACGGTCGCGATTAGTCGTGCAAGTGCCGACCAGCGCGCCGGCCGCGCCGGCCGGACACGACCGGGGACCGCGTACCGGCTCTGGTCGCAGATCGACCACGGCGCCCGACCGGCACATACCGATCCAGAGATCAGCGACGTCGACCTCGCCGGGTTCATGCTCGATGTCCATCGCTGGGGAACGCCGCTGGATGAACTCCGCCTGCCCACAGCACCACCGCCGTCGTCGGTTCGCGCAGCAGGCGAACTTCTTCGATCGCTTGGGGCCATCGACAACACCGGCAGCGTCACCGATGTAGGTCGTGCGATGGCCGAGGTTCCGCTGCATCCTCGCCTTGCCCGCATGATCGTGGATCACCCCGAGCACACCAGCGTGGCCCTCGCTGTTCTCATCGACGATCGTGACCCGTATCGCGGTCCAGTTGAGCAACGACCAGCAGATATCGCCGAGCGCCTTGCCGCGCTGAACAGCGATGACCCGCGATTCGACCGGCGCGCGATGCGTCGCGCGCAGGACCGCATCGTCGCCCTCGGTCGTCGGCTCGGCATCGCCACATCAGGCCCCGTCGCCCCGCAACGTGCCGGTGTCCTGCTGCTCAGCGCATTCGCCGATCGGATCGCCATGCGTCGTAACCGGGGACGATTCCAGGCCGCCACGGGAACAGGATGCTGGATGCCCGCCGACGACGACCTTGCCAATGTGGAATTCCTTGTTGCGATCGACCTTGACGGTCGCCGTGACCGTGCCCGAATTCGCCTCGCTGCCGACGTGAGCAGCGATGACGTCATCGAGCATTTCGCATCACGACCTGAGGTGTTCTCCGTGACGGAACGATTGTCATGGGATGACGACCGCGACGATCTCGTGCGGACTGTCGAGCGCAGGCTGGGCGCATTGCGACTGGGCAGCAGAGATGAACGCGCCGAGCCGGGCCCCGCGACCGTCAACGCCCTGCTCGCACGGGTACGCGATACCGGCCTTGCCGTGTTGGGCTGGACGTCAGCGAGCATCGACCTCCGCCGCCGCATGGCGTTCTGCCACGCCGCAATGGGCTCACCGTGGCCATCGGCCGACATCGCCTCGCTCGTCGCGAATCTCGATGACTGGCTGGCCCCGTACCTCGTCACCGCCTCATCACGTCATGATCTCGAATCGATCGATCCAGGACTGCTTCTGCGTGCTCTGTTGCCGTGGCCCGAAGGTGCAGACCTCGACACGATCGCTCCCCCTCGGTTGACCCTGCCGAACGGCACGACTCTCCATCTGAACTACCACGATGACCCGCCAGAGGTCACCGCACAGGTTCGTGTTCAAGACCTTTTCGGCACGACTGCGCACCCGATCGTCGCCGGAGCGCCAATTGTGCTGCATCTCTTGAGCCCTGCCGATCGCCCCATGCAAGTGACGTCAGACCTGCCCGGGTTCTGGAGCGGGTCGTGGGAAGCGGTGCGGCGCGAGATGCGCGGCCGCTATCCCAAACATCGGTGGCCTGCCGACCCCGCTGCTGCTTCCCCCGGTCGCCTGGGCCGCGACGACTCATGATCGCCTGGGCCGTGGCTGGCATCGACTGGCGCCTACTCGTGCTCGCCGCGTTGGTGGTGATGATCGGTGCCGCCGTGCAAGCAACCGTGGGGATCGGTTTGGGCATGCTTGCAGCGCCGGTGCTCGGCCTAATCGACGAGGCGTTCTTGCCCACGGTGATCATCATCGTGGTCATTCCATTGAGCGCTGCCGTTGCGTGGCGTGAACGCAACGGGATCGCGTGGGATGACGTGGGTGTGGCATTCATCGGCCGCATCCCCGGTGTCACGTTGGGTGCACTCATACTGAGCGTGATCAGTGCCAGGGCGCTGCAACTCATCGTTGCAGTCCTGGTGCTCGCCGCGGTCTACGCCACAAGCGGCCGCCTGCGCTTTCGCACCACGCGCCGCAACCTCCTGATCGCCGGCACCGCATCCGGACTCTTCGGCACCGCGGCCGGTGTAGGCGGCCCACCGATTGCGCTGACATACCAACGTTCCGACCCAGCGGTGTTGCGGCCCACCTTGGCCGCGTTCTTCACCATTGGATCGGTCATGTCGCTCACCGCGCTCGGCGTCGCCGGAGAGATCGACCGCCACCGCGTCGCCCTCGGAGCTCTGATGCTCCCGGCGGTCATCGCCGGCCTCGTGCTGTCTGGCCCTGTCATTGCGCGCCTTCCTCAACGCGCTGTGAGAACCGGCATTTTGGTGCTCTGCACCGTGTCGGCGATCGCCCTCGGAATTCGAGGCATCATCGGCTAGGGACATGTGGGCCGCTGCGGATACCCGGGCGTATCGTGGCCGCCATGAGTGACCCAACATTCACCGAACTTCTTCCACTCGGTCCCGACACCACCGAATATCGCTGCATCTCAACCGAAGGGGTGCGCACCGTCGACACCGCTCTCGGCACGATGCTCGAGGTTGATCCGGCCGCAATCCGCTTGCTCACCGCGGAAGCCATGCGCGAGATCGCACACTTTCTCCGACCCGGACACCTGCAGCAACTGCGCAACATCCTCGATGACCCAGAGGCAAGCGAGAACGATCGTTTCGTCGCACTCGACCTCTTGAAGAATGCTGCCGTTGCCGCCGGCGGAGTCCTTCCGATGTGCCAAGACACAGGTACCGCGATCGTGAAGGGCAAGAAGGGGCAATTCGTGATGACTGGGGGCGGCGATGAAGCGGCTATCGCTGCGGGCGTCCAGGACACCTATGCCACGTCGAACCTTCGGTACTCGCAGATGGCACCCATCGACATGTACACCGAGCGCAACACCGGCACGAACCTCCCTGCCGAAATCAAGATCGCGGCCACCGACGGCGCCGAGTACAAGTTCTTGTTCATGGCCAAAGGCGGCGGATCCGCAAACAAGAGCTACCTCTTCCAAGAGACCAAGGCCTTGCTCAATGAAGCCACGCTGTTGCCGTGGGTGTTCGACAAGATGCAGTCCCTCGGCACCGCAGCC